>JAUWHR010000094.1 GCA_030605795.1 Anaerolineae bacterium
AGGTGGTGCATTTATCAAGCGTATGCCTGGATTTGAGGACTCCAACTGGCTGAGATTAACAGCTAGTAGGGTTCACCGAGGAGGTCGGTCGCTGTGCATTCTTCTCCAAATCCAGTGGTTGTCAGACGAGATTGTGTCGTCGCTTTGGATGTATAAGATTCGATGGAAGAACCGTAATCAACTAGCATCCGAGATGCGCAATCCAACCCCATAACATTGCTACTAAACAAAATCGAGGCTTCCAAGGAGCCTCGTGCTAATGTGTACAATTGAGTGATATTGATCCCAGCAATATGGTTTATTATCAGGGCTGCGAAGAATGATCCGGCTCGGCTTCATCGCTACCATCGATCTCCCGCCATTCGCCTTCGATCACCGATGTTAAGGAATCTCTATGTTCCCTAACGATCTCCTGAGGGCAGAGCTCGACGAACAGGGCGGTGCCCAACCAGATCACAAACGCGTCGTCGATGGGACCAAAGGCAATGTCGGGGGCGATTAAATAGATCAGCGCCCCGATCGGCAGGAGCTTCAACAGCGGGTTGATCCGCCGGTCGGCCATCAGGCGTAGGACGAGCTTTATTTGGACAGTTAGGTTTCCGAAGAACCCTCCACCACCGCCTTTGGGGGTGATGTTACCAGAAAATGGATCGCCCAAGATATCTCCTTTATTACAGTGTTGGATAAAGGAATTATACCCGTTCAAGGCTGGGCAGGTTGGCGTGGCGGTAGGCGCACGACGTGGGTTGCTAGGAGGCGTCGCCCGTCCCCAGGGGTGAAATCGCCAAATACTGCAACGATGTCGCCGAGGCATAGATCGGTCAGCTTAAGGGACCGACCTTCTGTATCTTGAACGTGGGTGGCATCATCTACTTCCACCAATCTCGGTCCTTCTTGGGTGGCGAGTTGGATCCCTTACTGGCTATTTGCAACCTCGTTGTAAAACCTGAAGTTCCATTCATTAGAGAATTCAAGATCATTCGGATGCTTCTTTACATCCCCCAGTTCTTCCTATAAAATACTCATCTGTTTAGAGGTGCCTATTACAGCCGTAATCGGAAGCAGATCGTCAAATGGACGAGCTGCTTCACTTAAAAAGGGTGGAAGAATGTGTGTAGGGGAAAAACGCTTAGGCTACTTGCAACCTAATAAAAATTCGTCAAATCACCGGATCAGATATTCTTCAATCGTTCATCGGTTGTTGCACTTAGGAGTTGAATTCAAGTTCAGTTATAGCCGTAACTTTACGCGTAATGGGGGGTTATTGATTGAAACATGTTTTTTTTATTCAATGTCCAATAAAAAAAAAGGAGGTAGAAATGTCTGAAGATCGAATTTCAAGTGAACGTAAGCCTTTGCTTTCAGCTAGGCAGGTAGGGGTAGCTGCCGCATTTGGTGGTGTTGCCTTGGCTCTGGTCTTGGCAGGTATTACGATCCCAATACCAGGAACTCCTGTAGTCACGGACCCCCGTGAGATTTTCACCACGATTGGCGCCTCCCTGACCGGTCCTGTGGGCGGGATAGTCATCGGTATTCTCGCTGGGATCGCTGAGCCGGGCATTCCCTTGGCAAGTTTGCTCGCTCACATCATCGGCGGGATTTACAGCGGCTACGTTTATAAGAACTTCACCTGGAAGTCAAAGGATAACCGTGTCTCATATCTTGTGAAGTGGGCCGCACAGGTTTTGGGTTACTACTTCATCGTAGTGGTACCACTCTTTGTGGTTGGCTTGATGATGTTCTACCCGGATCCGGAATTTGGTGGATTCTTTGGGTTCCTAGTTGTGTTGGAAACTGGAGCAGCCCCAGAGGCGATTATCACCACAGTAGTGACCACGATCATCATGGCTGCATTACCAGAACGTTACCGCCGCCCGCTTTGGTAAACATTTCTTATAGCGTAATTCGAATAAATTGGATCCCAAGTCGCAATCAGTTTGAGGATTGTGGCTTGGGGTTTAATATTCCATAATATTCACATGTCCTTTGACGTTGAATTCCAAAATCTAACCTTTACTTATGAAGGGGCGGATCACCCTGCCTTAAAGGATATTAATTTAACAGTTTCACCTGGTGAAATTATCTTAATTACCGGACCTGCGGGGAGCGGTAAGACTACATTATGTTGTTGCATCAATGGCCTGGTGCCGCATTTTCATGAAGGGGAGTTAATCGGGGATGTATTGGTACGTGAACATAATACGCGCCGGTCTCGAGTTGGCGGGCTTGCATCTCTAGTTGGGATGGTTTTTCAAGACCCGGAAAGCCAGTTGGTTACCAACAGTGTGGCTGACGAGGTCGCTTTTGGTCCAGAAAATTTTGGGGTTCCTCGCGAAGAGATCAATCGACGGGTCGCAAACGCGTTAAGGGCTACTCGTTTAGAAGGATATGATGAGCGAGAACCGCACACATTATCTGGGGGAGAACAGCAAGCCTGTGTGATCGCTGCGGTTTATGCGATGCAGCCTGAGATCTATGTCATGGATGAACCACTTGCCAATCTTGACCCCGAAGGCAAAGCAAAGGTGTTGCGGGTAGTTGTGGAATTAGCCAAACAACGCGGGAAAACACTTGTGTTGGTGGAACATGCGTTAGAAGAAGTGCTGCCTTTGGTGGATCGGGTTATCGTGCTGGATAAGGGGCAAATCGTACGGGATGGGCCGGTAGAGGAAATCTTGGAAGCGGGGGATATTCCTTTTGTATTCACCAGGCCACCAGTCGTGCGGCTGGGAGAGAAATATGGGCTGACCCCATTACCGCTTTCTTCCCAGGATTTCTATAAAAAATTCCAGGTGCGCTATAACGTGGATAATATTCAGTGGGAGGATTCAAGCCAGAATGATTTCAAAGTTGGTATGCAAGTCATTAAGATAGAAGATATTTCATTTTCCTACAATAAGAACGCAATCAATCAAAGAGAAGCTTTGAGCAATATCAGTCTATCGGTCGGTGCAGGCGAGATGGTGGCAATTTTAGGGCGTAATGGCTCTGGAAAGACGACTCTGGTACGGCATATCATTGGATTGCTTCAGCCAGATGCTGGAAAGGTAGTCGTTCTAAATAAAGATGTGGCCCTGACCCCAACATATGAACTTGCGCGGGATGTTGGTTTTTGTTTTCAAAACCCCAACCACCAGATTGTTTCTTTCAATGTGCGGGATGAGATTATTTTTGGCCTCAAAGCCCATGGCGTTGATCCTGGTGAATTTGATTCCCGGATTCAGGAGTCATTGGAATTTGTAAACATGCTTGACTACATCGATGCGGAGGTATTTGATCTAGGGATAGGTCAGAAAAAAAGGATTACTTTAGCATCCGTGCTATCCCTGAGACCAAAAATATTAATCGTGGATGAGCCTACGACTGGGCAGGATCCACGGATGGTTCTAGAAATCTTTGAGATTATTAAACGTTTGAATGATTCTGGCGCAACTGTTCTAATCATCACTCATCAAATTGATTATGCTGCTGCCTATGCAAAACGAGCGGTTGTGCTGGATGAAGGTAGGATCAAATTTGATGGCGCCGTTAAAGATTTGCTTGTCGATCAAGACTTAATGCAAGCTTCAGCTTTGGAAATGCCGCAAACCACTCGATTGGCATCCTTGATGAGCCGCCATGGCATTCCTCCCTGGTTGGTGACGATGGAAGCGTTGGACCAGGCGATTGGCAAGTTGGTGGAGACTTCTTCAAATGGCCATTGAATTCCAAAAAGGCAGTTCATATTTACATCGGCTAGATGCGCGAACAAAGATTCTGATGTTTGCGATTGCCACCGTGGTTGTAGTTGTGATCATTGATCCAGTGATCATGGGAATATTGTTCTTGTTGTTGTATTGGATGGGGACGAAAGCGGTAGACCGACAATACCTGAATAAAAATTTACGGGTTCTGGTTGTCATTTTTATGACTTTTTCGATGTTTCAGATCCTGTTTTTTACGCCTGGTAATTCGCATTTTCTGTTCTATTTGGTGCCAGGAAAACAGTGGGTGCCAGTAACAGTAGAAGGAATCATCCGGGGTGTAGCGGTTTTCTTCCGCTTTTTTAGCGTAGTTCTTTCGGTGCACTTAATGTTGTATTCCACCCCACCTGTAGATCTGGTGCTAGCGATTACCCGTCGGACTGAAACACGCGAACTTCTCAAAGATGTGGGATTAATCGTTATGATCGGCATTATATTTACCGTAATTGCCTTTCTTTCTTGGCCAGACGAAATTCAGAACATTCCTTTGGGGCTTGAGCTAAGAGTATTAGTGATAGCTCTAGCGGCATTGGTTTTAGCCTTTATCTTCCACAGGATGTTAACCAGCGGTTTGCCCCCAGAAATGGGTGTGGCTCTAACTTTGGGGTTTGCTACGGTTGGTATCCTTTCCCAGCAAACCCGAAAGATCACCGATGCGCAAAAGGCACGCGGATATGATGTACAACCAAAAAATGTTATTCGGCGAGTGCAGGTCTTAACTGCGTTACTAATTCCAATATTCTTGGCGACACTTGAGCGGTCCCAAGATATTTCGATTGCGATTATGGCGCGGGGATTCGATTATAATATTGCTGCAAGAACCTATCGTCGCCAACTAACATTCACTGCAGATGATTATATTTTCTTACTAATCATGGTTGCTCTTCTTATTGCAGGAATGGCACTTAATTACTTGGGCATTGACAATCTCACTGAGCAGTTGATCCTCGCTTGGATGGGCAATTAGAATATAAACAGGAGTATGGAAAAAGATTATGACCGAACATTATTTGGATGGCAGTGTAACTCAACCATTTTGGGATAATTCGGTTGAGCCACGCTTGGAAATTGAACTGGGGGACACAGTTGTATTCGATTGCCCAGAACCGTGCGGCCAGGTAACTCCAGAGTGGAGTGATGATGATTTGGCAACCATCGATTTCTCACTTATTCATGCTCTGGTTGGGTCTGTGTACGTAAAAGGAGCTAAACCTGGGGATTCGTTGGAGGTCGAGGTCCTAGAAATGAAACATAAAGGCTGGGGCTGGAGTGGGCATTTACCGGGCTTTGGCTTACTGGCGGAAGACTTTGATTATGCTTATATCCATCATTGGCAGTTGGAGGGTGACGAATGTCATTTCGGTATTAAGGATATTATCCTACCTTTCCAACCGTTCTGCGGAACGATGGGAGTTGCGCCAGCCGAATTTGGGCGGATTGATACGATCCCGCCCCGTCAAAACGCTGGCAATGTAGATATTAAAGACTTAGGTCTAGGTTCTAAAGTTTGGCTGCCGACCTTAGTGGATGGGGCATTATTTGCTTGTGGCGATTGCCACAGTGCCCAAGGTGATGGCGAGCTGAGTGGCACAGGGATCGAATCTCCAATGGAGGTTACATTGCGGTTCAATGTGCGGAAGGATTTCTCGGTCAAAGAATTGCAGTTTGAAACCTCCAGTCCCTTGACTCAATTGGGAAGTAAAGGCTTTCATGTCACTACGGCTCATGGCCCTGACTTGATGGAAAATGCCAAGAATGCAGCCCGCTATATGATAGATTGGTTGGTGGAAACCCACGGATTGAGCCGCAGTGAAGCCTATATTCTGTGCAGTGACGCGGTTGATCTGAAAATCAGTGAGATTGTGGATATGCCCAATTTCATTGTTTCGGCATATGTGCCGTTGAGTATCTTCAAGTCCTAGTTTCAGAAAAAAGGTGAAATAGAAAAGAGCTAAGTATCAAATACTTGGCTCTTTTTACTGCATAATCTTCGTTGCTATCACGCCTGCGGTCGCAGAAATTCCTCAAATACCCCCTAGACTTTTTCCGAAGATTGCCTTATATTTTAGTTCGCTTAACTATTTAGAGAGGTGAAGCATGCAATCCGATCCGTTTGTTGCCACGCTTGAGAAATGGATCAAAGTTTCTATGCACCGATCGATGCGTAATTTCATCCACTATGCCAGAAAAAGTGGGCTCTCGATGTCACATATCGGAGCATTGTTCCATATTCATCGTGAAGGTAAATGTGGCGTCACAGAACTTGGCAACCATCTGGGTGTGACCAGTGCCGCATCCAGTCAAATGCTGGAGCGTCTTGTGCAGCAGGAACTAATTCTGCGCACAGAGGATCCAAAGGACCGGCGTGGCAAACAGATTGTCTTGACCGATAAAGGTATCCGGGTTCTTGAAGAAGGAGTCCGTGCCCGTCAGAGGTGGTTGGATGATCTAACGGAGACCCTGTCTGATGGTGAAAAAGAAACCATCATGGTGGCACTGGAAATCCTGATTGACAAAACTAGAAATCTCAACCAACCCATCGAGCCCGAAAGTTAAGTATCCTTTCAAGGAGCATCCCCAACATGCTACGTTTGATCAAATATTTAAAACCATATGCACTTTTGATCATCTTATCCATCGCGCTGCTGTTCGTCCTAGCAAACGCCGATCTGGCGCTGCCCGATTATCTGTCAAAGATCATCAACAATGGTATCCAGCAGAGCGGTGTGGAGAACGCCGTTCCCAAAGCGATCCGGCAGAGCGAGATGGACAGGCTGTTCATCTTTATGAGTTCCGAGGAAAAGGCGCTTGTGCTGGAGGATTACGTTCTGGTCGAACCAACCTCCCCCAATGCGGACCCATATCTTGAGCAATATCCTGCCCTGGCAGATGAGCCGATTTACGTGCTCAATGAAATCGATCAAGCCAAAATCGATTTGCTGAACCCCATCACGGGAAAGGCTTTAGTGGTTGTTTCCGGGATCGAGCAAATGATCGCAGATCCATCCAAAGCCCTACCTTTGGGGGAGGGTTTTGACTTCGACCCATCTCAGATTCCTCCCGGCATGGATGTTTTTGACCTGCTGGGAATGATGCCGGCCGAACAGCTCTCACAGATGAGCTCGGCGACAAATGAGATGTTCGCTTCCCTGGGGGACAACATGATCACCCAGATGGCGGTTAGCGCGGTCAAAACCGAGTACGAGGCACTCGGCATGGATACCGGCAAGCTGCAAACCGACTACATTCTACGCATCGGTGGCACGATGTTGCTGATCTCGCTGCTGGGTGGAGCCTGTACGATCTCGGTTGGCTTTCTGGCTTCGAGAACCGCTGCCGGGGCGGCGCGCGATATCCGCAAGGCAGTGTTTAAAAAAGTGGAGAGCTTCTCGAGCGCTGAATTCAATCAATTTTCGACGGCTTCCCTGATCACCCGCTCGACCAATGATGTCACCCAGGTTCAAATGGTGATCTTCATGATCATGCGCATGGTCTTCTATGCACCCATCATCGGCGTTGGTGGTGTCATCAGAGCCATCGATAAGAGTGCTGAAATGTGGTGGATCATTGCTGTAGCTGTGGTTGTACTGCTCAGCTTGATTGTGATCGTTTTCTGGATTTCCCTGCCCAAGTTCAGAATCATCCAAAGCCTGATCGACCGGCTCAACCTGGTGACGCGTGAAAACCTGTCTGGCATGATGGTCATCCGGGCTTTCAACAAGCAGGACGACGAGGAAGAGCGCTTTGACAAAGCCAATCGAGATTTAACCGACAACAGCCTGTATGTTGCACGGGTCATGGTCACCATGATGCCCGTCATAATGTTGCTGATGAACGGGTTGTCGGTGGGGATCATCTGGGTTGGCGCGCAGCATGTCGCTGAATCGACCATCCAGGTGGGTGATATGATGGCCTTCCTGCAATATGCGATGCAGATCGTGTTTGCCTTCTTGATGATGACGATGTTGTTCATCTTCTTGCCCAGGGCAGCAGTATCCGGCGGGCGCATCGCGGATGTGCTGGAAACCGATCTGGTCATCACCGACCCGCAAGACCCTAAACAATTCAATGAACCAATCGTCAGCCAAATCGAGTTCCGTAATGTCTCTTTCCGCTACCCTGGGGCGCTCGATGATGTGCTCCACGATATCAGCTTCACCGCTAAGCCAGGTGAGACTACAGCCTTTATTGGCTCTACGGGCTGCGGTAAATCCACTGTCGTCAACCTGATCCCGCGTTTCTATGACGTTACCGAGGGTGCCATTTATCTGGATGGAATCGATATCCGCGAGGTCAAACAGAGCGATCTGCGCGATAAGATCGGTTACGTTCCGCAAAAGGGGATGCTGTTCTCAGGCACGATCGAAAGTAACCTGCTCTACGCCGATGAAAATGCCAGCGGTGAAACACTGAAAGAAGCCGCAGATATCGCCCAGGCCAGTGAATTTATCTTTTCCAAACCGGAGGGTCTTGAGGCCGAGATCGCCCAGGGTGGCTCGAATGTTTCGGGAGGGCAGAAGCAGCGCCTTTCGATTGCTCGTGCCCTGGTTAAGAAACCTCCCATTTACATCTTCGATGACAGTTTTTCAGCTCTGGATTTCAAGACTGATTCTGCGCTCCGCAGGGCGCTCAAGGAGAAAACCGGGGAAAGCAATGTGCTGATCGTGACTCAGCGCGTGGCCACGGTCAAGAACGCTGATCAGATCATCGTGCTCGATGAAGGTCGGGTTGTCGGCAAGGGAAAACATCACGTCCTGATGGATAGCTGTGAGACCTACCAGGAAATTGCCCTGTCGCAGTTGAGCAAGGAGGAACTGGCATGAGCGCGCACGGTAGGAGTTCATCATCTGATCGCAAACCTGCAGGGGGCCCTATGAGAGGGCGCGGTCCCATGGGACGAGGCCATGGCCCAATGGCAATGATGCAGGGTGAAAAAGCCAGCGATTTCAAGCGCACGATGGTCAATCTGATCCAGTACCTTGGATCCTACAAGATCGCCATTGTGATCGTGATGCTCTTCGCAGTCGCCTCCACCATCTTCACCATCGCCGGCCCCAAGCTATTAGGTCAGGCAACCACAAAGCTTTTTGAAGGGGTGATGGAGCAGATTGCGGGAACCGGCGCTGGGATTGATTTCGACTTTATCGGCAGGATCATCCTGATAACCCTGGCGTTGTATCTCGTATCTGCCTTGTTCAGCGCTATCCAGGGCTGGATCATGTCAAACATATCGATGGATATTACCTATCGTTTCCGTAAAGATATTGCCGAAAAAATCAACCGCATGCCCTTCAAATACTTCGACAGCACCAGCCAGGGCGAAGTGCTCTCGCGTATAACCAACGATGTGGATACGATCAGTCAGACGCTCAACCAGAGCCTCTCACAAATCATCACCTCGGTGGTATCGGTGATCGGTGTGTTGGTCATGATGTTTTCCATCAGTTGGCAGATGACTCTAATAGCACTGCTGACCATGCCTCTATCGATGGTAATCATTGCCTTGATCGTACGACAGTCGCAAAAATACTTCAAACAGCAGCAAGATTATCTGGGCCACATCAATGGGCATGTTGAGGAAATGTTCGGCGGGCACTTGGTGATGAAAGCCTTCAACGGGGAAGCCAAGAGTGTCGAGCGTTTCGATGGGATTAATGACACCCTTTACAGCTCTGCCTGGAAATCCCAGTTCTTGTCTGGTTTGATGTTCCCGATCATGAACTTCGTTGGAAACCTGGCTTATGTAGCGATCGCCATCCTTGGTGGATACCTGGCCACCCAAAATGCAATCACCATTGGAGATATTCAGGCCTTTATCCAGTATGTCCGTTCCTTTACCCGGCCGCTCTCGCAGATCGCCAATATCTCGAATGTCCTCCAGCAGACCGCAGCCGCGGCAGAGCGCGTTTTCGAATTCCTGGCTGAGGAAGAGGAGATCCCCGAAGCAGATGATCCTGTCCAGCTAGAAAAAGTTGAGGGCCATGTGGAGTTCCAGGACGTTCAATTTGGCTACAACCCTGACAAAATCGTCATCAAGAAATTCTCCGCCGATGTCTTGCCAGGGCAGAAAATCGCCCTGGTAGGTCCGACTGGTGCTGGCAAGACCACCATGGTCAAACTGCTGATGCGCTTCTACGATGTCAACAACGGGGCGATCCTGGTAGATGGACACAATGTCAAAGATTTCAGGCGAGAGGATTTGCGCTGCATGTTTGGCATGGTGCTGCAAGATACCTGGCTTTATAACGACACGATCATGGAGAATATCCGTTATGGCCGACCTGATGCCAGCGACGATGAGGTCATCGCGGCTGCCAAAGCCGCCCATGTGGACCATTTCGTGCGCACTCTCCCTGAGGGGTATAACCTGGTGGTGAATGAGGAAGCCACAAACATATCGCAGGGTCAGAAACAGCTTCTAACCATCGCACGTGCCATCGTGACGGATCCCAGGATGCTGATTTTGGATGAAGCCACCAGTTCAGTCGATACCCGAACAGAGGTCTTGATCCAGCAGGCCATGGATAACCTGATGAAGAATCGCACCAGTTTCATCATCGCCCACCGCCTGTCCACCATACGTAATGCGGATTGGATCCTGGTGATGGACGAAGGCGATGTCGTCGAGCAAGGCAAGCATGAGGAACTGCTGGAACAGAATGGTTTCTACGCTGAACTCTACAACAGCCAGTTCGAGTATGCGGAAGTGACTGAATAGCAGGTTTGTGGGATAAGGAAGAGAAGCTGATCCATGGATACGGGCGAAGTATTTTCACGCGCCCTCCTCCGATCATTTCGGAAACCGCTCAACATCGTAAGTTGGCGATTCCCGAGTATCGAGTAGCGTGGCTCGGAGTAGAACCTGAGTCCCAGAGGTTACACCGTGCCGCACCGGCAACGGTGCGGTGTGAGCCTGAAGGGCACCAATCCAATTTGGCTTGTCGCCACATTTCTGACAAGCCGCGTTACCCGGAACTAAATTCCGGGCGAAAAACAGAACCATAGAAGAGTTTAAAACACATCGGTAGTCCACACGGCTCGCGAAATCCAGGATCCGTGTGGACCGCGGTAGGGATTTTAGACCATTGGGTTCACATCCGGGTGGTCTTCTGGTAAATTGATCCGTGGATGATTAATTGGTTTCCTATTATTAGAGTAAACGGAAGCAGATCGTCAAATTGAAGGGGGGCTTCAATAAAAAGAAAAACGGCCGATCACGCAAAGGAAGAACATGGCATTAGATCCCCGATGCACAAAAGTCAAATGAGTCCATCTTCGTCTACTCATAATGCCAATTAGAAAGAGGATTAGATTTGATCTTCATGAAGTGCCATTCTCATAATCAAATCCACCCCCGATCAGGGTCCCACATTTTCTGGAAATCGGCGTTTTGATACACTGCTTCTACCACAGGCATTAGAAACTCTCTTATCGTCTTGATTACTTCTTCGAGCGATTGCAGCCGTGGTTCAATAGCATTAATTCTAGAGAGAAATGCTTTCCATAGTTTTTGATTATTCTTGGCAAATTTACTCCTAAGCGCTAAAGGGACAGTGGGGGGAATTCCCGTATTCCTCGAACTAAATGTTGAGCGTACTGCTGTTACAAGGGTTATTCCTTCAAATTCAAAATTGCTAGATAGCTGCCAGAGATCATAAAAATCCTTCATCCTGGTATTGATCTCGCCAAGTTGGACAGCAGCTTCAAGCTTCTCGGCGATTATTGTCTCTTTCGGATATATAAGGATTCTGGGCTCAGGAAATTGGAGAATGCTTGGATAATTAGCTTTTATTGGCTCGGGGACGACTGGATCGGTAAAGGCTAATTCTATCTGGATGTGGATTCGGGTTTTGTTTATGTATCCAATTAGGCGTACTCGGATCCCGGGATACGTGGCCGTCTCGAGGATGTTTGTAGCAGTTACAGAATTCGGATCGAACTCAATTCCATCAGGCGCTGTCTCGAGTTCAGAAATTTCTCTCATGATTTCAATGACTGTCTGCAAGTCAGGGTTAATGTAAGATCGCAGATCCATGTCGCCGGTAGTTCTAATATGGCTTTGCGGCCAAGTTAACATCACAAGAGCGCCTTTTAGGATGAACTTATTTTCATATCTAGATACTGATATTCGATATAAAAATCTTTCCAATCCATAATAGATAAGGACCTCATTGAACGTTTGTTTCGTTTCCGTGGCGTAATTCTTCAATCGTGCGAGTACCGATGCGCCAAGATTTTTAATTCCAGGTTTCATATTAGTGCCTTAATATACGGTTCCATTCTCTTCTTAACACGATTCACTGCTGCATAGTGAAGGAGCTGTTCAATACTGCGGTTTTCGTCCCTGAGGTAGTCTTTAAGGGCCTCCGTGGCTACATCCTCACCGATTCTAGATCGGAATTTAAAGCAGTCAGTTACAGTTTTTGCCCGGTCATATACTGCAACGGAAATTCCACCAATTTCATGCTCTTCTATTCCAGCTTTATATGGTTTATCTGATAGATAAAAGATCTCTATAGGCGGATACTCTATGCCAGGGGATTTATATTCTCGGGGAAGGGCAATATAGACCTTGCGGGGTATTTGTGTAGTCATCTCGTGGAAGCTGAGCGCTGATATAAGACACACCACTGCCTTTGGAACAAGCTTCGCCACATTGATCAGATTGGGA
Organism: Anaerolineae bacterium; assembly: GCA_030605795.1. Taxonomy (GTDB): domain Bacteria; phylum Chloroflexota; class Anaerolineae; order Anaerolineales; family E44-bin32; genus DUEZ01. The sequence goes on from JAUWHR010000094.1 coordinate 12,415, forward strand.
TCCCCCTCAACATCTGAGTCAGATAGGCGATAGAGACCCCTTGCTTCCTTAGAGATAATTCCATTCTCAAGCATCCTAGCTATTGTCAGAGGATTGATGCCGAGTTTCTGGGCCTCCGAACTCCTCAGAATTCCGTTGTTATGTTTAAATATCTCTATTGCTCTATTAATATTGCTGGGCATAGTCTTCCTCACCTTTATGCGATTATATTATATGTAATAAAACTACTGCACATTGTTAGAAAGTGCAGTAGTTTTATTACATTAAATAATAAATGGGGAATTGGGTGTAGCTTAAGGGAGTTGACGCGTGTTTACCCAGTTGGATTGTAGGTATAAGGAGACGCTTCCGCTTATTGTCGTAATCGGAAACAAACGATTTGCGGGTGAGTATGAATTGCTTCTATCGGCGTACTTTGTAAGGAGATTGACAACGCTATGAATAGGGGCTTGATCTAAATGGGATTTTTTGCAGAAGCGCCACAACCCATGCAAGCGCCATGATACTGGTTTCCAATGGAGGCAATGGTGCTGGAAAATATCCTTCCGTATGATCCGGAAGAAGCCATTGACGTCTTCGTTATGACTAGGAGGGAGAGACTAAGTGTGGACGGAACCTGGATGGGAGATCTCCAGGCGGGGTCAGAGGAGGTTCACCATTTGGTTTCTGCCGATGGAGCGAAATGCCTTGATGAGGGAACCGCTGTCTAAGGTTGGTCGGTGAAGGGATAACCGGGTCGGCCGAGTACACGCCTTGGTCACCAGACAATCGTTATCCGAGCTTGACATTTAATGCTGTAACATGCTAGAGTAAGGTCATAAAGTATGATAGTATGACTTCATGAATCGGGAGGCCAATATGCCAACTCTCGCCGTTCGAGTGCAGGAGAAGGGACAGGTAACCATCCCCAAGGAGATCCGGGAGAAGCTAGATCTCAAGAAGGGGGATCTGGTCACCTTTGTGGAGACAGAGGATGGAGTGGTTATCAAGCCAGCCGAGATCGTCGTGTCGGCAGCGCTGGACGAGATCGGCGAAGCCCTCAAGGAGAAGGGGCTCAGCCTCGAAGAACTGATGGAGAGGGGGCGAGAGATCCGCGCGAATCTTATTGAGGAAAGGTACAACATCACCGATCCTGACCACGAATGACTCGAGTCTTCATTGATTCTAGTGTGTTCTTTTCAGCGGCCTATTCGTCTCGCGGTCACTCTCGAGATCTCATCCTAATGGTCCTCAGGGGAGATATTGATCTGGTGCTTAGCCGACTCGTGCTAGAGGAAACCAGAAGAAACCTGGCTGAGAGCGCGGTCAAAAGTTTGCTTCCTGAAATTCGTTCTAGAGGGTGTTCCTTATGAGATCGTCCGACCATCTAAGAGGCAGGTCCTAGAGGCAGACGAGTACACAGCATTTAAAGACTCGCCGATAGTGGCAGCTGCAAAGATGGCGAAAGTCGAACTACTCGTGACACTTGACAGGAAACACCTTCTGAGCAGGCCCGATCTCGTCCGGCACGTTGGACCAGACATTGTGACACCTAGAGAGGCAGTGGGGAGGCTTAGGAGGGCGGATAAGAATTAAGCCCCATAGAATCCAGGCTGATCAAGAGCCCAGGATTTGTCCGGCGTGCTGTAGCCCGAACTCCAGGTACTCGGCACCGGTGCGCCCCCGGTAGCCGAGGATCATGGCTTTGGACCACTCGCTGGCGTCACCGAAGGAGTTTATCTTGTTAAAAAAGGGGCGAAATTAGGTTTTCAGCAATGCGGGAGGTAGGGTAGGGGGCTGGTTCCGATTATAAGGCTCATCGGGAGTTGGTCTCTTACAAGGAAGAGGTCGCAGGTTCGAGTCCTGTTCCGCCCACTCGCTTTACCCCATATATATGGGGGTATTTTTTTGGCTAGATGCGAGGGTCCTATTGCTTATGGGTCACTTGCGAGGGCTGTTTTGGGTGCAATTGTACTCAAGTCTACTGGCGCAACGATCACTCTGCCGGACAGCTAAGGAAGAAAATGCCGAATACCGCCGGTGAAGGACGTCGACGTCACTGAGCTGGGTGCGCGAGAAGTGCATGCACGGATCGACAGGAGTAATCCAGGCGGAGCCGAGCTGTTAAGGTTGCCGGAGATGGGCGGCTGGGGGAAACTGTTGGGATGAGCGCTGTGCCATAGCCAATCAACAGTCACTGTGCCAATTCTATACCCTACCACCACATGTGGTATCTATCCAAGTATGGTATCTACCGCATCTATCATTTTCTCAATATCACTTTTGTCATTATATAAGTGAGGCGAGACCCGAATGGCTCCCATACGATATGAGACTATGATGTTTTTGGCGTTGAGGCGGCTAGCAATTTCCTCTGTATTATATGTTGGAAAATCTACTGATATGATCGATGAGCGCTCATTATTATTTTTAGGTGATAGGATTCTAGACCCCCTTTCAATTAATGCATCGGCTAGTAAGTCTGCAAGGTACTTATTATGTGCGAGAATTCTATCTACCCCTATATTGTTTAGGTACTTAATTGCTTCTGCAAGACCGATGGCACAGCCATATGCCATGGTGCTTGCCTCGAATCTCTTAGCTGTGTCCGGGTATTCAAGCCTATCGGCACGGAACTCCCACATATTTTTATGACTTCTCCAACCAACCAAACCGGGATCTAACCTTTTCTGCAACGAAGGCGCTAAATACATGACCGCAACGCCAAATGGACCGCACAACCATTTATAGGCAGAGGAGACAATTGCATCCACATTATTCTGCTTGACATCAATAGGAACCTGTCCCGCGGATTGTGTGGCATCGATGATGAAATATGCTCCACAATTGTGTGACCTCTCTGCGAGTCTATTAAGATCGTATGTCTGGCCGGTTCTATACTCAACATGGGATATTGCAACCACATGAGTGCTCTCATCAATTAGGCTGAGTAATTCATCGATATCTACATAGCCATTCTTATTTGCCCGCGCTATACGAAATTCACAGCCCGCATGGCGGGCAACCCTCTGCCATGGATAGACTGTCGATGGATGGGAAGCGTTTGTACCAACAATGTTGTTATTTTCTGATGGAATCATTGCCCACGCTAAGGATGACAATAACTCTGTTGCGCTTGAACCCACAGCGATATCCGATGGTTGGGCGCCGAATAGTGTAGCCGCCTCAGAATGCAAATCGTCGAAAATTTCTTCTTCCACCCTCTCATCAAAATTGATCGTACCGTTTTCTGCAAGATCTCTCTGCCATGAAATAATTCGCTCGGAAGTTCTACTGTACATTAATGCCGCAGAAGCGGCGTTCAGGTAACAAAGTTTTTCCTTTGCAGGAAAGTCCTCTGGGCTAATCAACTCTTCAATTATCATTTGCCTAATTCCTTTATGAAGAACGAAATTAATTTTGTTCTTATTCCAGTAGCGCCAGTCGTTTTCTTAACTCTCGGTTATGGCTCAGCCCGTACGTTCGTTATATCAAGCAGTATATTGTTTTGGAGAAAGTGCTAAAAAAAAACTGATTAAGCACGAATAGAAAACCAGTTAAGTTACCGTGTGAAGTTGCCTTTCGAAAAAGCATAGGTGCATAAAGAAATACCTACATAGCCAATCTTATTTTCCTAGCCGTACGAAACTCACTACCTACTTGGCGAGCATCAATTTGCAATAGGTAGATCGCCGATGGATGGGCTACGTCTGTTCTAACAATGTAATTTATACTGATGGATTCATCGCCCACGCTAAAGATGATATAAACTCTGTCGCGCTTGAAGCTCTGTCTTCCTCCTCGATTTAGAATCCCTCGATCTGCATGGGAAAGTAATCCTCGTATTTCCCCTCGCGGTAGATGTCAACTGTCGAACAATGCAGGTTTCCCCCGAAGGGTGAGACCTCAAAGTATTCTGTTGGGATGGCTTCCAGGCCGTAGCTTTCCAGTTGGTCCATCAAGGCGGTCTCGGCAGCTTCGACGCAGATGGTGTTGGGATCAATGGAAAACACGTTGTAGGCCAGGTACTCACTAGATGCACTCAAGGGATGTCGTTCTGTCCTTGCTGGAGGTTCACACATCACAATCTCCCAGCCATTCTTGCGGAACAACTCAGAAATGTGCGTATGATGGTCAGTTTCTTCCTTTGAGTCGCCCCAGCCAGACCGTTCTTGTCGAGAACAGCTAGGTATTCGTGAATATGTTTTGGAGCGATTTTCTTGAGGTCTCGAACCCCTAAACCCTGCAAGAATAATAAGAATTGAACAATGTCAGTCTCGTACTCAACTCGACTACGGGCCGCCAAATTTCGGGCACCCTTGTTAGTCGATTTATATCCCTCCAATGCCATCTGATACGGTTTAATGAGCTCCTGCGCACGTTCCATATTACTGAATGCATCATAGCATTTAGACATCATTGCGTCAAACCCATGCTTCTCACACAGTTAATAGGATAATTTGCGCGCGCAAAGCCCCTGCTTTTGGCGGCAAACATAGATTTGACACAGTTATGATTTTCTTCAGGGGTCTTTCTAGCTTGGATTCAACTATCAAGTGCAACTTTGAGGGTCGAAAAAGAAGCTAGATACAGTATGCCCAATAACTACTTCACTATTCTTTGAATGGGGAAGTGCTTTGTATCATGGCGGACATAACAACTATGAAAAGAACAGGGTGTGGTCTCAGGAACTCTCGGAGAGTCTCTTATCCTCCAACGTAATGATGCTTTATCTTCCCAGGTGCTCGCTGAATTGGATAATGGCTCTTAATGGTAAGTAGTGCTTACTTCTATGCTTCCGGTTAGAGTAATAATTGGAAGCAGGTTATTCAGTTGCCCCATCTCGGATAGATGGTCTGGTCAGGAAAAATCGGTGTGCTGTGTGGCCAATGTGTTTCCGGTTATAGGACAAACTAGTATCAATAATAATTTGGTACCTGAAAGTAGGTCACCAATGCAGTAAAAAGCAGTTGAAAAGTGTCCAACTTAATGGGTCCACCGCCCACGCTTCTCCAGCCCACTGACTGTTCATAAGGGGGATCGACATCCTCGTAGAATACCATTTAAAGCTGATGTGAAACTCTTCCGTCTCACTGATAGCTTGCTCATGAACCTGATGTGGAGAGATGTATTGTAGCTATCATATCGTTATGATAAAATAACATCACGCTCCTGCTTCACAAGGTTCAAGATGGCCCATTATCGGTCCGAATGGAAAATCCATAGTTTGCTGACCATCATCAGGGCTTCGAATTCGAATGTCCGGTTACTCGTCGATGGTCGGAGCAGCTTGTACTCCGTTGGAGTCGGCATTGAAGCTACTTGATACGCTTGGAAGGCCGTTGCATGATCTGCGCATCTCGGTTACCGACCGTTGCAACTTCCGTTGCGATTATTGCATGCCGAAGGAGGTCTTCGGTAGGGATTATCCGTTCCTCAAGCGCGAGCAGTTGCTTACATTCGAGGAGATTGAGCGCCTCGCCCGCATCTTCGTCGGACTCGGCGTTGAGAAGATCCGTCTGACGGGTGGGGAGCCGCTCTTACGACGCGAGGTTGAGCTTCTGGTTGAGATGTTGGCGCGCATTCCCGGTATTGATCTGACCCTGACCACCAACGGGTCGCTGCTTGCGCACAAGGCGCATGCGTTGAAGGACGCTGGGCTGAAGCGCGTTTCGGTAAGCCTCGACTCGCTCGAAGATGATGTCTTTACCGCAATGAACGGTGTCGATTTTCCCGTGGAGTTGGTACTAAAAGGGATCGAGGCGGCGAATGCTGTGAGCCTCAAACCGATTAAAATCAATATGGTAGTTAAGCGAGGGTTGAACGAGAGCAGTCTCTTACCCATGGCGCGCCACTTTCACCACAGCGGCCATATTTTACGTTTTATCGAATATATGGATGTTGGGAACACAAATGGCTGGGAGCTCAAAGATGTGGTGCCCGCGGCGGAGATCATCGAAACCATCCACGCCGAACTTCCGCTTGAGCCAATCGAGCCCAACTATCATGGCGAGGTTGCTAAGCGCTACCGTTACCAGGTCGGGGGTGGTGAGATCGGTGTTATTGCCTCAGTCACCCAAGCATTCTGTGGTGACTGCACCCGCGCCAGGCTCTCAGCCGATGGCTCCCTCTATACTTGCCTCTTCGCCGCTAATGGCTTCGACCTTAGGGAACTTCTGCGAGGCGGCGCCAATGACCGCGAGATCTCTCATGCCATCGTCACCGTTTGGTCCCAACGGGATGATCGCTACTCGGAGATCCGATCGTCGGAAACGGTTGGTTTACCCAAGGTGGAAATGTCATTTATTGGGGGATAGTAGTTGTATGAGCAACGTCTGACGCCCGTATGATGATCGGTTATTGACTCTGGAAGGGATATGTGCCTATACTAGAGATACGGGAGGGATCGCCATCATGAGCGGGGTTGCCCGACAATTTTATAGATGCTTTCTAGAGGCACGAGGCTAGAGCGCCTGCGTGCCTTTTTGTTTACGTCAGGTTCGGAAAGGAGAAGCCATGGATTATGGGATGATCGGGAAAATTGAGAAGGCCAAGCGCTACGCGGAGGAGCGTGAGCGTATCCGCTTCATTTCGTTTAAGGCGACCTTTGAAGGTGAGAACAACCCGCATATGATCAACTTTGAAAATGGCGAATGGAAGTGCGATTGCAATTTTTTTCTAACACGTGGAGTGTGCAGCCATACCATGGCGCTGGAGCGCATCCTGGAGGGTATGTTGCTGGCGAAGGTTGAAGTCGCCTGAAATAGGAATGGTCCATTGCCGGGCGCGGGCACTACGCTCGCGCCCGGTTGTTTTTTTATGAACATGGTAAAATCCAGCGCTGGCGGGGCAAGCGTTACCTCGCCTGTGTTATGGAGGTGCTTTGAAACGCTGGCAATTTTGGCTCGGTGTGGCGATCAGCGCTGTTTGTCTATGGCTCGCTCTACGCGGTTTGACACTGGGCGAAGTTTGGGCGACATTCCAGGGCGCTAATTATTGGTTGTTGTTACCTGGGATAGTGGTTTATTTTCTCGGCGTCTGGACTCGTGCCTGGCGTTGGCGCTATCTACTACGACCATTAAAACGCATTTCCACCAGAAGGATGTTTCCCGTCGTGGCCATCGGCTATATGGGTAACAACATCTACCCGGCGCGAGCTGGAGAGTTGCTGCGGATCTATGTCCTCCGACGCCGAGAGGGTGTCTCTATCTCGGCCTCTCTGGCCACGATCATCGTCGAACACACCTTCGATGGAATTGTCATGTTGGCGTTCGTCTTTCTCAACCTTCCGCAATTAGCTCGGCTGACTGCAGATTCGGGATTTGTAGGAGATATTCAGACCCTGACGATCTGGGTGGCTGGGGTCTTTCTGGGCGTCGTGAGCGCGTTTCTACTGATGGCCGCCATGCCATCCAAGGCTTCAAGGGTGATCGGCTGGTTTACCGATCGGCTGATTCCCCATCGCTTCCGGATGAAAGTCCGTGAGTTCACCGAACGATTTCTGGGCGGTCTGGCCTCACTGCGCTCACCGGTCGATGTGCTGATTGTGCTGGGCACGTCGGTGGTGATATGGCTCTTTGAGACGGGGATGTATTGGTTTGTCATGCAAGCTTTTACGTTTGAGGTGAATTTTTCCGCCATGATGTTGATGAACGGCACTGTCAACCTGGCAACGATGATCCCCTCGGCACCGGGCTATGTGGGCACTTTTGATGCGACTGGCATCGCGGTGCTTGAGGCTTATGGTGTAGCGAGGTCTATTGCTGCAGGATACACACTGGTATTGCATGCTGCTCTTTGGTTGCCAATCACACTTCTTGGTGCCTACTATATGGCGCGTGAGAGCCTAAGTTGGGGGCAGGTCCAGGAGGAGATGGCCAGGGAGGACACAGGATGAGGGTGGCAATCGTGGGCGCGGGTATAGGCGGTCTAGCGGCAGCCTATGACCTGGCGCGGGCCGGATGCGAAGTCACTATCCTGGAGGTAGATAATTATGTCGGGGGGTTGTCCGCCGGCTTTAAGATCCCTCGTTGGGATTGGTCGGTTGAGCACTACTACCATCATTGGTTCGCCACCGATAATCACCTCCTCGGCTTGATCGACGAACTGGGCTGGAGTCATCAGGTCCTCTTTCCCCGCCCAACCACGGCGGTTTATCACAATGATCGGTTTTATGCACTCGATTCTGCGCTGGCTGTCCTCAGGTTCCCCGGTCTGCCCTTTATGTACCGAATTCGATTGGGGGTTGTGGTCGCTTACCTGAAGTTCATCGCCCGTTGGGAGCCTCTGGAGAAAGTCACCGCTGATTCATGGATGCGCGCCTGGGTGGGCGAACACGCCTACGCTACCCTTTGGAAGCCACTCCTGGTTGGGAAATTTGGCTCTCATTACCGCCAGGTCAATATGGCCTGGATGTGGGCTCGTTTTAAGGCACGCACCCCGCGCTTGGGGACTTTTGAGGGCGGTTTCCAGGCTTTTATGGACGCCTTCGCCGATCGCGTGCGAGCTGAAGGGGTGGACATTCGATTGCGGACACCCGTCCAGAAAATTATGCCACGTGCGGAGGGTGGCATAACGGTGAGCCTTCCCGAGGGAAAAATAGAAGTGGACCAGTGCTTGGTTACAACTTCTCCCGCCCTGCTCGCAGAGCTGGCACCATCGTTGCCATCTGACTATCTCGAGCGACTGCTGGCTATGAAGTCCATGGGCGCGGTGGTGTTGGTTATGGCGCTTAAGCACCGTCTTTCGGAGGGGGGCATATATTGGCACAACCTACCGAAGGAGGCTGGCTTTCCCTTTCTCTCACTGGTCGAACACACCAACTTCGTTTCCGGTGAATTCTTCGGCGGCGACCATATTGTTTATTGTGGTGATTATCTTGATCCCGACCATGAATACTTTTCGCTTAGTAAGCAGGAGTTGCTTGAACAGTTCCTTCCTGTGCTGCATCGCTTCAATTCGAGCTTCAAGCCTGATTGGGTGCGTGACTCTTGGCTATTCCGCACCGCATATGCCCAACCTGTGCCATCGGTGAATCATTCACAGGCTATCCCCGGCTTGAAGACGCCCATTCCGGGGCTGTGGTTCGCCAGCATGAGCCAGGTTTATCCCTGGGATCGAGGGACCAACTTCGCGGTCGAGGGCGCTCGCCGTGCTGCTCGCAGGATGATGAGTGAGGAGGGGCCATAGGCGCCCCTAAAATATCAAGAATAGATTATATGAGTGCAGTGAAAAAAACTACCCTCGTGGAGGGGAGAGTTTATGTGGGGGTGCGGGCTGCGCCCGCACCCCCACATAACCGGTCCTCTTCTCGCGGTTGACCTTTTTTTCAGTGGAGTCATTATATATTGAACTCAAATGAGGATTGTTGTGAACCGACTAAGCGCTATTGTTATTGTCACGCTGGTCTTAATGGCGGCCTGTACGACCCCGCCCAGCCCTACTGAATCGCCTACTACTATCCCTACTCGGCTCAAGAATACCCCTCCGCCGACGGCCACGACCATCGTAACCCCCTCCGAGGAGGCGATAGTCGAGGCTGGTCACCTCGGATTGCCTCTCCCTTTTCAGCAGGGGGAACTTTTTTCCACCTCCGGTGCCTGTGCCGTCTGTCATACTAAGACAGTGGACGACGTCGGCGCCGACGTTTCGATCGACGCCAACTGGCGATCGACTATTATGGCCAATGCCGCCCGAGATCCCTACTGGCAGGCTTCCGTCCGTGCGGAAGTGCTCGAAAATCCCGACTTGGCGTTGGTTATTGAGGATAGATGCGCCACCTGCCATATGCCAATGGCAAGCTTTACACTATTAGCAAATGATGGGCAGGGGAAGGTCTTTGGTAGCGGTTTCGTCGATCCGGAGAACCAATTGCACACGCTAGCGATGGATGGTGTCTCGTGTTCCCTGTGCCATCAGGTACGCGAGACTGGTCTGGGGTTGTCGAGTAGTTACAGTGGGGGTTTCATCATCGACACTGGGCTTCGGTCGCCAGACCGGGTAATTTTTGGCCCCTACACTATCGACAATAGGCTGACCAGAGTTATGCAAAATTCCTCCGGTTTTCGCCCTGAACAAGGATTGCACCTTAGCGGATCAGAGTTGTGCGCTTCCTGCCATACGCTCTACACGCCGTATGTCGACGCCAGCGGGGAGATTGCTGGCGAATTCCCGGAGCAGGTGCCCTATTTTGAGTGGTATTACAGCGACTATCGCCAGACGCAGACATGCCAGGATTGTCATATGCCTGAGGCCGATGGTGGGGTGAAGATTTCCACGATGAGTCAGGTCCTGCGCAGCCCCTTTGCGCAGCACGTTTTCGTTGGCGGGAACGCATACCTGCTTGGGATATTGGAGACTTTTAGCGAGGATATTGAGGTGACCGCCTCAAGTGATCAATTCGAGGCAACGATTGGGCGCACGCTCGAGCAGCTTGAAAACCGCACCGCAACTATCGAATTCGGTGATGTCCGTCTCTCCGGGTCTCGCCTGATAGCCGACGTGGTCGTTGAGAATCTGGCTGGGCATAAATTTCCCACCGGTTTTCCCGCCCGACGTGCCTGGATCCATTTCATAGTGCGCGACGGGAGCGGAGAGATGGTCTTCGAGTCGGGGGCATTTAATCCGGATGGTTCGATAGTGGAGAATGACAACGACACCGACCCGGGGGCGGTCGAGCAACATTACCTTGCCATTGTACAGCCGGAGCAGGTACAAATCTACGAGGCCGTACTGCAAGATACAGAGAATCGGGTGAGCACGACCCTACTTCGAGCGGCTAGTTACCGGAAAGATAATCGACTACTCCCTTCCGGATTTGAGAAAGCTGCCCCGTATGAGGACATCGCGGTACGCGGAAGGGCAAGGGAGGATGTCGATTTCCAGGGCGGTGGGGATGAGATTCAATACATTGTAAATGTGGGTTCCGCTGAGGGACCTTTCACCGTGACGGTTGAATTGCTCTATCAATCGATAGGTTATCGCTGGGCGGAGAACCTGCGCACGTATGATGCACCTGAGATAGACCGTTTTATTGGTTATTATGATGCGGTTCCAAACCAGCCAGTGGTTGTTGCCCATTCGACGGTAGAAATTGGAGGCTAGTGCTTTGTTAAACATCAATGGACATTTCTGTGAGGCCGTTGTCTCAATGAATTGATACTCGAACCATGACGGTGTACAGGTGGTAGTGCCCTTCGACTACGCGGAGCCGAAGGTCCCAAGCAAGGCCGAGGGGCTCCGCTCAGGGTGCTACCACTTTGTTTCCTCATCCTGAGCGCACAGCAATTTCTCTACATTGACCTCAATCACAACTGAGCAGGATACAATACCCAATCCAACACATTTCTCACCAAATTCTCCAGCTGGTCAGGCTCCCACGCCTGACCAGCGGCGGCATGGGAGCCGCCTCTGCAGGAATAGGTAGATAGGATGAATTTGTTTTGAGGCAAATAACATACATAACAATAAAATTATGTCAACATTCATTAGTTATTTGAGGAGACCAATCAATTCTTACTTGATTGAGGTGCGCACGGCGTACCCCGATGTGTGATGTGGTGGTTCTGGGACTAGGGGGTTTAAGTTATAGCGAAATTAGTTTTGCTGGTGATATTTTGCTCCAACCACCTACCTGAGCAGTTCCAGGGCGATAATAGATTGTGGACTGTTTTCATGATATTAGGGTTACTTAACCCACTATTGACGCCGTGGGTGTTATTGGTATCCTCAAGAGGGTTGGGAGTAAAGTATCGCATGAACTTCCGATCAATGAGAGCATGTGTGATATCGCCAGAAGGCATGCTGAGGATTCCGGGGCGTGACATATCACCCGCTCATATCTAGTGATAGGAAAGTTGTCTTCGGTCGTTGATAATTGGGAGGGGCGCGCGTGAGCAACCTTCAAGGCGCGCGTATCCATATTACCGGTGTTGTACAAGGGGTTGGTTTTCGGCCATTTGTATATGGCCTGGCGACTCGGTTGGAGATCACCGGATGGGTGCGCAACACCTCGGCTGGCGTAGAGATCGAGGTCGATGGTTCGCCGGAGGCATTGGCGGCCTTTATTGATGACTTGCGACAGAAAGCGCCTCCTATGGCGCACATCGACGAATTCTATGTGCAGGAGTGTGCTCCGAACGGTTTCTCCACCTTCGAAATCTTCCACTCAGAAGCTATCGCTGAGGCCTTCCAGCCGATCTCGCCCGATGTCAGCCTCTGCTCCGATTGCCTGCGAGAACTCCTCGATCCAGAGGATCGGCGCTATCGATACCCCTTCATCAATTGCACTAATTGTGGGCCGCGCTTTACGATTATTGAGGATATCCCTTACGACCGTCCATCCACCACCATGGCGCCTTTCGCAATGTGCCCGGATTGCGCCTCTGAGTATGGAGACCCACTTGACCGGCGATTTCATGCCCAGCCGGTTGCATGCCCTGTATGCGGACCGCAGGTCTGGCTGGAAGTTGGTGGTGATCGATTAGCGGAGCGGGAACAAGCCCTGCAAACCGCTCGGCAGTTGCTTCAGGAGGGTAAGGTCCTGGCGATCAAGGGTCTCGGCGGATTCCACCTAGCCTGTGACGCCACCAATCCTGAATCAGTGGCAACATTGCGTCGCCGCAAATTACGGGTTGACAAGCCCTTCGCCTTGATGATGCCCGATCTGGCCATAGTGGAAGCACATTGTTACTTAGAACCAGCCGAACATACTGCGATCGAAGCGCGCCAGCGACCGATTGTGATCCTGAACCGACGACCAGAGTCGAGCGTAGCTCATGAGGTGGCGCCGGGCCAGGACACCATGGGTGTGATGCTGCCTTATACCCCGCTACATGTTTTGCTCATCAAGCCTGAACCGGGCTTCCCTCAGGCGCTGGTGATGACCAGCGGCAACCTGAGCGAGGAGCCTATCGCCATCGATAACCAGGAGGCACGGGAGCGGTTGTCGGACCTGGCAGATGCCTTTCTGATGCACGACCGTCGTATCCGTACCCGATGTGATGATGCGGTGCTCCGGATCTTTGATGGGGCAGCCTTTCCACTGCGCCGCTCGCGTGGTTACGCTCCCTACCCGGTCCATTTGCCATGGGAGATGCCCCCGCTCCTTGCGGTAGGGCCGGAACTTAAAAATACTTTCTGCGTTACTCGAGGACGCTATGCCTTCCTCAGCCACCACATCGGTGATCTGGAGAACTATGAGACGTTGTGCTCATTCGAGGACGGCATAACCCACTTCGAGACCCTGTTTCGTGTGCGACCCGAAGCCCTAGCTTACGACCTGCACCCCGACTACCTAGCGACACGATACGCACTTGCGCGCGCTGAGAGGGAGGACTTACCAGCAATAGGTGTGCAGCACCACCACGCCCACATCGCGGCTTGTATGGCCGAGCATGGAATGGCGGGGGAACAACCGGTGATCGGCGTCTCATTCGACGGCACTGGCTATGGTGATGACGGGGCAATCTGGGGCGGTGAGTTTCTGTTGGCATACTACCGCGGTTACGAACGTCCCTTCCATTTGGCTTATATTCCCATGCCGGGCAGCGAGGCGGCAGTGCGTCAGCCTTGGCGGCTGGCCCTATCCTGGCTGGCACGAGCTGGTCTTGAATGGGACGAGAATTTGCCGCCGGTGTTGGCATCGAGCGCCGAGGTACGGCAGATCGTCCGACGCCAGCTCGAGCTGAGATTGAACGCCCCTTTAACTTCGAGCATGGGTCGACTTTTCGACGCCGTTTCCGCCCTGATTGGTGTCCGCCAGAGGATAAATTACGAAGCCCAGGCAGCGATTGAGCTTGAGGCGAGAGTGGATCCGGACGAGCAGGCTGCTTATCACTTCGCGATTGGAGAAGATGAAGTCGATCCGACCCCTGTAATCCATGCCATTGTCGCTGACCTGGGTGCCGGCTTGACAATCGGGAGAATCGCGGCTCGCTTCCATAACGGTGTGGCGGACATGGTCGATCAGGTTTGTCGCTTGATGCGCGACAGATATGGATTGGTGGAAGTCGCCCTCAGCGGCGGCGTATGGCAGAATATGGCCCTGCTGAATCGAACCGTGCAGCGACTATATGAGGCTGGTTTCACCGTCTACTTGCACCGGCAGGTGCCGACCAATGACGGCGGATTGGCGCTGGGCCAGGCGGTGGTGGCGGCGCATCGGTTAGCTTTCAACCCTTAGCTATCAGCTTATAGCTTGAAACCGAAAGCTATTAGCTGACTGTTGATAGCTGACAACTGAGGAGCTAATATCCATGTGTCTTGGAGTTCCAGGTAAAATCGTTGAGACCTATCAGGCTGGTGGGTTGAAGATGGGTAAGGTGGATTTTGGCGGTGTGGTCCGGGAGACATGCCTTGAGTATGTACCCCAGGCGGAGGTTGGCGATTACGTTGTGATCCACGTTGGTTTTGCCATCAGCTTGGTGAGTGAGGAGGAGGCTCAAGCTACACTTGAGATCCTGCGCGAAATCATGCGTCTAGAGGAAGAGCTCGGACCTGAGCCAGATACGCGATGAAGCACGTTACTGAATACCGCGACGCTGATCTGGTGCACGTTGTATTAGATGGAATTCGCCAGACCGTCACCAAACCCTGGGTGTTGATGGAGATTTGTGGGGGCCAGACGCACGCCATCGTCCGCCATGGTATTGACCAATTGCTCCCCACGGAGATTGAATTGGTGCATGGCCCAGGCTGCCCAGTATGCGTCACACCGCTGGAGTTGATTGATAAGTCGCTGGCTATTGCCTCCTGCACCGAGGTGATTTTCACCTCCTACGGTGATATGTTGCGCGTGCCTGGTTCGGGGAGTGACCTTTTCTCAGTGCGCGCTAGTGGAGGCGATGTACGTGTAGTCTATTCACCGCTGGATGCGGTCAAGATTGCGCAACAAAACCCTGATCGAGAAGTGGTCTTCTTCGCCATCGGTTTTGAGACCACTGCCCCACCCAATGCCATGAGTGTAGTTCAAGCCCAATCGCTGGGTTTGAAGAATTACAGTATTTTAGTTTCGCATGTACGCGTGCCACCAGCGATGCATGTCATCCTAGGCTCACCTCACAACAGGGTGCAGGGGTTCTTAGCTGCCGGTCATGTATGCGCCGTAATGGGTTATTGGGAGTATCCACCGATCGCCGAGAAGTATGGCGTTCCGATTGTGGTCACCGGTTTTGAACCGCTGGATATCGTTCAGGGTATTTTGCAAGCAACACGCCAGTTGGAAGAAGGACGGTGTGAGGCTGAAAATGCCTACCCGCGGGTGGTGACCTTTGAGGGCAACCGACCGGCTCAGAAGCTGATTGAAAGGGTGTTTGAGCCTTGTGATCGTAAGTGGCGGGGGATTGGAACCATCCCCGATAGCGGCTGGCGTTTACGCCAGGAGTTCGCTGAGTTCGATGCGGAACTACGCTTTGACGTTGAAGCGATTCAGCCGGACGAATCACCGCTGTGTATCGCGGGGCAAATACTCCAGGGGTTGAAGAAACCGCATGACTGCTCGGCTTTTGGGGTAAAGTGCACTCCTGAGAATCCGTTGGGGGCGACGATGGTTTCATCGGAAGGGGCCTGTGCGGCGTACTATCGGTATGGTCGGCATGTTGCCGGGCAGAAACAAGAGGAGTGATTTGGAGTACGCAAGCTATGCTTGCGCCAGAAGCAGAGCTTCTGGACTCCAGAAGGTCCGGCATGGATCTTCCAGGTTGTAGAGCGAGTGTGTGGCTAAGATGTAGGTGAAGAGGGATCCGATTTTGAGTGCGCAAGCTCTGCTTGCTCCGGAAGTAGAACTTCTGGACTCCAGAGTGGTCGACATGGAGTTTCTAGGTTGTAGAGTAGTTGTGTGGCCAAGATGTGGGTGAAAAGGTATTCAATTTGGAGTGCGCAAGCTCTGCTTGCTCCGGAAGTAGAACTTCTGGACTCTAGAGTGGTCGGCATGGATCTTCCAGGTTGTAGAGCGAGTGTGTGGCCAAGATGTAGGTGAAGAGGGATCCAATTTGGAGTGCGCAAGCTCTGCTTGCGCCAGAAGCAGAGCTTCTGGATTCCAGACAGTCAGGCATGGATCTTCCAGGTTGTAGAGTAAGTGTGTGGCTAAGATGTAGGTGAAGAGGGATCCAATTTGGAGTGCGCAAGCTCTGCTTGCGCAAGAAGCAAAGATTCTGGATTCCAGGGCTGGTGAGTGTTACCAATAATTTTCGGATAGATAATTGTTTGGATTGAGGAAGCTCAACTTGTACTATATAGATGATGAAGGGGGAATTGATGGAAGAGGACATCTATGATGCATATCCGCATAATCCACCGCACCTATTCCGTCCAAATGCCGTTTATTTGGTCACGGGTGGAGTGATGCGAAAATGGTATTTATTAGACACGAATCAGAAGAAAAAACACTTCTTCTATACACTCGTGGAACGAGCGGGAATGTTGGGATGGGAGTTGGAAGCCTGGGCAGTGCTGCCCAACCATTATCATTTTGTGGCTAGGGCGCCTGAGGAAGCGGTGAGTCTGAAATCCTTGATTCAGGCTGTGCACTCAATCAGTAGTAAATATCTTAATTGGCTGGATAACACACCTGGACGTCGGGTTTGGTATAACTATTGGGATACGTGCATTACTAATCAGACGTCGTATATTGCTCGATTGCACTATGTGCATACAAATGCGGTGAAGCACGGTCTAGTTGAGAGACCAGAAGATTATCCACATTGCAGCTATCGGTGGTTTGTTAGGTGCGCGGAACAGGATTTTCGTCGGATTGTACTATCTCAGCCAATCGATCGACTGCGGGTAGAAGGCGACTATTAAAACTCTGTAGTGCGCAAGCTCTGCTTGCGCCAGAAGCAGAGCTTCTGGACTCCAAAGTGGTCGGCATGGAGCTTCTAGGTTGTAGAGCGAGTGTGTGGCCAAGATGTGGGTGAAAAGGTATTCAATTTGGAGTGCGCAAGCTCTGCTTGCGCCAGAAGCAGAGCTTCTGGATTCCAGAGAGTCAGGCATGAAGCTTCCAAGTTGTAGAGTAAGTGTGTGGCCAAGATGTAGATGAAATGGGATCCAATTTGGAGTGCGCAAGCTCTGCTTGCGCCAGAAGCAAAGCTTCTGGATTCCAGACAGTCAGGCATGGATCTTCCAAGTTGTAGAGCGAGTGTGTGGCTAAGACGCAGGTGAAGAGGGATCCGATTTGGAGTACGCAAGCTCTGCTTGCGTAAAGCGATGAAGGTGTGACGATGGGTGATGCGAGGAAAAAAACAATTATGCAGGGACTTGTTTGTCCACGGCCGTTGACCCACGATGAGCAAGTGGTCTTAGGACATGGAAGTGGGGGCAGGATGACCCAGGATCTGATCACCCACTACTTTTATCCTCCATTTGAAAACCCGACCTTGTTGCGTGGCGATGACGCAGCCGTGGTGACGCTGCCAGAGCAGGGAAGGCTTGCCCTGAGCACCGATTCGCATATCGTTTCACCACTGTTCTTCCCTGGTGGAGACATCGGCCGTCTGGCAGTCTGCGGTGCAGTCAACGACCTGGCGATGGTCGGCGCCCGCCCGCTTTGGTTGACGGCGGGCTTCATCTTGGAGGAGGGCCTTTCTCTGCAGATCCTGGAGCGTGTAGTTGGGTCGATGAAGGTGGCAACTGAGGAGGCAGGGGTGATTATCGTCGCCGGGGACACCAAGGTAGCAGAACGGGAGAAGGTCGACCGACTGTTCGTCAACACGACCGGGATCGGTTGGGTCCCGGAGGGACGTGAGGTTGGTGGAGCTAATGCCCGTCCGGGCGACGTTGTGCTGCTATCGGGACCGATTGGAGACCATGGCATCGCGGTACTTGCCGCGCGGGGCGAGTTGGCTTTTGAGACTACGGTTGAATCCGACCTTGCACCGCTTAACAAGTTGGTAGAGAAAATGTTTGAGGCTAGCCAGGCGATACATGTCATGCGCGATCCTACTCGTGGCGGGTTAGCGACATCACTCAACGAAATCGCCTGCCAGAGCGAGGTGGTCATCCGGTTGGAAGAAACGAGTATCCCAGTCCGACCCGCTGTGGCCGCTGCCTGCGAAATGCTGGGCTTCGATCCCCTCTACGTAGCCAACGAGGGTAAATTGGTCGCTATAGTGCCAGCCGAGGAGGCGGAAGAGGTGCTTGAAGCCATGCGCTCGATGTCTTATGGAGAGGAAGCCTGTCGAATCGGCGTGGTCGAGGAATCTCCACCTGGTCGGGTCTTGATGCGGACTGCCATTGGCGGTACGCGAGTGGTCGATGCCCTTTCGGGGGAGATGCTGCCGCGCATCTGCTGAGGGGTACCGATGATGAAAGGCATCGAGAGGTTGACAACAACAGATAATCAGCGCAGTTCTTCATCGCAAGAGGACGAGACAGGATTGCGCCACGAGGCCTGGCTCTATGAGGCTTATTCGGATGGCAGGGTGCGCTGCCATCTTTGTGGGCATCATTGCTGGATATCAGAAGGTAAAGTGGGCGTTTGTCGGGTGCGTAAGAATGTTGGCGGAAGTCTCTACACGTTATCATACGGTCAGATCATCAGCCAGCATATCGACCCGATAGAGAAGAAGCCCCTATATCATTTTTATCCAGGAACTACATCCTACTCCATCGCCACGCTGGGATGTAACTTCCGCTGCCGATGGTGCCAGAATTGGCAAATTTCCCAAATAGAAAACGGTCAACGGCTAGTCGCCGACCGAGAGGTGACCCCGGAACAGATCGTCGCTGCTGCTCAATACGCCGGCAGCAGGAGCATTGCCTACACCTACACTGAACCGACAATCTTTTTTGAATACGCATATGACACTGCTCGATTAGCGCATACCGCCGGGTTGGCGAACGTTTACGTCACCAATGGGTACATGAGCGAGGATATGCTTTCCGTCTTCCGGCCGTACTTGGACGCAGCCAATGTGGACTTGAAAGCCTTTCGTGACAAAACCTACCAGAGGTATGTCGGTGCTCGACTGCAACCGGTGCTGGATAGCTTAGTGAGGATGAAACAACTGGGAATCTGGCTTGAAGTGGCTACACTCGTGATCCCCGGGTTGAACGACGACCCAGGTGAGTTGAGGGATGTCGCGACCTTCGTGGTTCAGGAATTGGGGCCGGATACGCCCTGGCACATCAGTCGTTTCTTTCCAACCTACCAAATGACCGACAGGCCACCTACTCCGGTAAAGACTTTACGGCGGGCACGTGAGATCGGATTGGAGGAAGGATTGCACTACGTATACGTTGGCAATGTGCTGGAACCTGGCAGCAATGATACAGCCTGTCCAAATTGCGGACGGACCCTGATCCGCCGCTATGGATATGCGGTGAGCGTCGATGGAATTCAGGAAGGTTGTTGCGTGGATTGCGGAACGATAGTGGCTGGTGTGGGAATGAACGCAGGGAGCGGGAGAAATTGAT
>JAUWHR010000074.1 GCA_030605795.1 Anaerolineae bacterium
ACAATTATCGGATATGCTGAAATGATCTTTTGAACATTCAATACGAATCCAGAATTTTGAATAATCGTCAGCAGGTTGTGTGCGGGTTGCGCCATCAACGGAATTGTCTACCAAATCAAGTATTGCGCGAATTAACGGAATGGAAGTTCTGCTGCTTCTGTTACCCGCTTTCTTCTTGCTCCAGAGTTTAATCCCGACGATCAAGGGCAAATGGAGGAACAAGGACGAGTTGGAAGATATATGCAAGAATGGCATCGCCTTAGTGGAGGTGAATTATCCATCATCATGGTAAGCACCCTGACTGGATAGCCCAGGTAGACGGGTAAAAACCAGCTAAACTACCGGCTCTTGTAATCCACAGGATACCAAACCGCCTCAGATCTGCCGGGCATACATCCTGCTTGCGGTCCACGAATCGGAGGGGTATCATACTGTCGTCATCCGGATGACCAGATAGGCGAGGTCGATGGAAGCCCCACTCTTAGACGGTGAGAAGCAAACCTTACTCAAATTCGCTCGCCAGGCTCTGTATGCAGCCGCCCACAACCAGCAATTGCCACCGCTCGACCTTGATGCCCTGACACCCCGACTGCGCGCGCCCGGAGCCTCTTTTGTCACCCTGACCAAAGATGGACAACTGCGCGGCTGCATCGGCACACTCCAGAAACAATTCCCTCTAGCGGAGGATGTGCGCCAACACGCCATCGACGCCGCGCTCCACGACTACCGCTTCGCCTCGGTACAGCCGGAGGAAGTCGACCAAATCGAGATTGAGGTCTCGGTGCTCACCACGCCACAACCGCTTGAATACTCACAGCCGGAGGACCTACCCCACCTGCTCCGTCCCGATGTCGACGGAGTCATCCTGATCCAAGGCGCCCACCGCGCTACCTTCCTACCCCAGGTGTGGTCGAAGGTCCCCGACGCCGAGACCTTCCTCGATATGCTATGCGAGAAAGCTCTCCTGCCGCGAGGTGAATGGCGCCAGGGCTGTCTGGAGATCCTCACTTATCAAGTCGAATGTTTCCACGAAACTAACCCGGCTTAACCCTAACCCGATTGTCCCTGCGAGGCCACTTTGCGATCCTCCCTACCACCAAGCTTTCGATTTCTCCGTCTCGGTTGGCGGTGGCCAGAAGCATTGCGCGCCATGCGTCATCCCAATTTCCGCTTGTTCTTCCTTGGCCAACTAATCTCCCTTAGCGGCACCTGGATGCAATCCACCGCCCAGCAATGGCTGGTCTACCGGCTGACTAATTCGCAACTCAGTCTTGGGATGGTGACGTTCGCCGCATACATCCCTGTTCTACTCCTATCACTCTTCATGGGCGTAGTCGTCGATCGTTTCCAGCGGCGACGCCTGCTGGTCATTACCCAAGGCTGGTTCATGCTGCTTGCTGGCACGCTGGCGGTGCTGACTTACCTGGGGGTGGTGCAATATTGGCACATTCTGCTCTTGGGCATCCTGCTCGGGATCGGCAACGCCCTAGACATGCCAGCCCGCCAGGCATTCTACATCGACCTGGTGAAGCGTGAAGATCTGCTGAACGCCATCGCATTGAACTCCTCCATCTTCAACGGAGCGCGTATCATCGGCCCAGCCATAGGAGGGGTGGTGATCGCCGCGTTTGGTGAGGCGCCAGCTTTCGCCACCAACGCCGTCACCTATTTAGCCACAATTGTATGCCTGCTGATGATGCGTCTTCCGCCATTCGACCCACCAGCGAATGATGAATCCGGTTTGAGCGAACTCAAAGGTGGCTTTGAATATTTGACCGCCAACCGGCGTGCGTTGGGTCTTGTATGTATGATTGCACTCTTTAGCATCTTCTGCTTTCCCTATCTTGTGCTACTTCCCGCTTTCGCCCGAGACATCTTGAAGATCGGAGCGGAGGGCTTCGGCGTCCTCATGGCCGCCCAGGGAGGTGGCGCCCTAATTGGTGCTCTGACACTTGCTGCCTTTGGCCACAGTCAAAACAAAAATCGACTCTTACTCCTCAGCCGGGGTCTGTTGGCGGTTGCCCTTGCTGGCTTCGCCCTATCGACCACTCCGATCCTGTCCATACTGGCACTGGCGTTGGCGGGTTGCGCGTTGATAACCCAACTGGCCGTTACAAATACCTTCCTCCAACTGATTGTTCCTGATGAACTACGTGGGCGGGTGATGAGCACCTACACCTGGGCTCTTGGTGGTTTCTGGCCGCTGGGATCGCTGCTGTTTGGAGCGTTGGGTGATCACTTTAACGCGCCCAATGCGGTGCTGCTATCAGCCGCCTTATGCGCTACGCTCACCGCTCTCGGTCAATTTTGGTTTCCTGAGGTTAATGAGGTTAGATAAGAGACTACTAAGAAGAAGTGCTCTCTAATATGGGAGAAAGGGGGATTGGATCGACAATCGAATGAGGATCACACCGCATTCTCATCAATAAGATGTTCCCTCACATTAGTTGATCTGTTCGACCATTTGGGGTTCCTTCCCCTCCACCTCAACCAACTGTCCATCAGGGAAGGTAACGATCGTTCGATCACTCAAGCACTCAAGCCTCAAACCTCGCCAGCGAAGGACCACCGGCCAGGGAAACGGGTTACGACCGCGTATCCAGACCTTTTGAGGCGATATCAAGCGTACACCAAGAACATAGAGGAATAGATGGACAGGCGCCACACCCCAAAGGTGGTCTCGCTCGCCGAGACCTTCCGGCTGATCGGCATTATATGCCTGGCGAAAAGCCTTATCGACGCGCAAGCTGTGGAGAGTCGCCTCTATCAAACGACCTACCAATTCCGCCGCCTCATCCAGATAACCGTACTCGACCAACCCCTCTCCCAACATAGAATTCCAAAACATCCATACCCCGCCTGAGCCATTACGGTTGTCAGGCGCGTAAGACGGGTCCAGCGCAGAGCAAATCGGAATTCCATAGGTTCGCCAGTAACGTTCGGGGTCGAGCAATGTCTCTCGCACCAAGCGCTCGGCACGCTCGGGGGTAGGGATGCCTGCCCATAACGGGAGTAGCAACGTTTGATCCTGACGGGTATAGTCGGCTACCCACAACTCAGTCTCGAACTCGTCACTCAGGCCGCGCACCTCGATCCGCTCGATCTCGGCGTAGGTTTTATCGGTCGTCCCAGTGCCAAACTCCCAAAACCATCGGAAGTGGCGCTCTGTCAGCCGTTCTACCCGGTGTCGTCCACGACGTCCCCGTCCGTGGATGAAAACTTTAATCGCGTGGGAGAGACCCTCTGTGCCGATTGAGCGGATTAATACCCGCACCGATGGGTCAAAGGTACGCTCGATCTCTAGTGTGAATTGACCTCTACCCTTTCCCAGGATGTCTCCAGAAACCGGTATGTGAAGGTCCCGATCGACATGGTGGTAGGAGACAGTCTCCTCGGACCAACTGGCCTCGACCGCTGCCCGTAGCCGGGCTGCCTTGGCATCCAACTCCGACACAGCCTCTTCCCGACCAAGTACACCGGCTATTTCAATCAACGAGCGGCACTCCCGATAGAGATATGCAGCCAAATCGGGTGTCTCGGCTTTGGTGATATCTAAACGCTGCCCCCACCGACGCCACCGAACAAACGAGGGGAAATCGTCAAATGCCGTATGGACCGTATGCTCCCATTCCGGGTGGCCGTCTTGATCACGGTCGTGTTTCTTGGTGAACCAGATGTCTAGGAACTCTAGCAACGATGGGAAGCTGGCCTCCAAATACGAGCGGTCTTCCGTGTATTGGTAGATCTTCCAGGTAAGCGTTGCCAGAAGCGGGATGGATAAAGCGCCGTTGCGCTGGCCCCCAAGGCCAGGCTTCCAGTCGATCGAACCATCCGCGTCTCTAGCCATCAAAAAGTTATGCATAACCCCAACTGCCAGTTCAGAAGCCGCGGGTAGAATCTGTGGCAGGTTAACGTATGCATGCGCCGCCATCTGACCATCCCACTGCCAATCGTAGTCTTTGCCATCGCCACGCTCAGAATAGCCTCGGCCCGGCAGGCGAGTAAGCACAAATGAGGGGTAAGGAAGATGTCGGGTCGGCCCAACATAACAAGCCAACGCAACTTTCTGGGCAAGTGCCAGGGCGATATCCCAATCGGGGTCGCCCGTGTGAATGTCCACAGTCGATGCCCCCACTAGTTCCAACCGCGCGATCTCGGCGTCCCAGGGGCGGGCCGCAAGGGCGCGGGCACCTTCAAACGATGTTTCGTGATCGCGCAATCCAGCATGTGCCCACACCCAAGCCTTACTGGCGCCCGGAGCCAATGAGTGAGACACGGTCAGAGCCGGGTAAGTTTCCTGCTCCACCCATGCCCCCCCCGAAAGGAAGACCACCGGATTCAGAGAGCCTGTCCGCCCGGTGAGCACAGCCACACCACCATAGTTCATTCCACCCATCATCTGCGGATTCTCGCCCGGCCGGAGCATGGCATGCAGGCGCAACCGCACTGACCTCTCCTCTGAGCCAAGGTTACGCAGGGTAAAGCGACCCGCTAGACGATGAGAGTCAGCCACCCAATATTCTGCTTGAACATGAAGGTCGGTGAAGGGGGCGAACTTGACCCTCAGGTAATTAGGCAGGAAGCCGTGAACAACCGGAGGTGAGGCAAATTGTGCTGGATCGGTCACGCTTGCTTGACCCCAACCAAACCCGGGGAAAATACGCATACTGCGCGCGCGGAGGCCATATGTGGTCTGCAACCCGATTGCCGGAGGTTCACCTCCCTCCAAAGCCAATTCCCAGATTTGATCGTCGGTGTAGTCGGGGACCGTCAGGCGCGCATCGGCGGCGATTCGCAACGACAACGGGCCGTCGGAAGGTATGGACCATTCACGCATGGTCAAATTGTACGGATAGTGAGGGGAAAGGTCAAAGGATCCTGACCGCTGTTCGCTATAAGCTTATAGCTCAACGTGCTAGAATTACTCAATCTCAGCTAGGAGGCAGTTATGAGTCCCTCTGATTTTTCAACCCGTGGCATGTACTTCGAGGAATTCGAGGTCGGCCGCCGCATTATCAGTCCTGGACGCACGATCACTGAAGCCGATGTGGTCAACTTCGCCGGCCTTTCAGGTGATTACAACTCAATCCACACAGATGTTGTATACGCCGAACAGACCCCATTCGGAAAACGCGTGGCTCATGGCTTGCTGGGGATGTCGATCGCCTCCGGCCTCGCCGACCGCACTGGCATGATTGAAGGCACAGCGCTCGCTTTTCGCGAGATCAAAGAGTGGAAGTTCAGTCGACCGCTCTACATTGGCGATACCATCCATGTCGAGATCGAGCTCGAAGAGAGCAAACCAATGCCGCGCTTGGGCGGAGGCTCGCTTGTGCTTGGAGTGAAGGTGAAGAACCAAGACGACCAGACGGTGATGAAGGGACGATGGACAGTGTTGGTGCAGAGTAAACCGGAGGACGAATAGAGAGATATAATCGAATGCACCTTATACCCGCTCATCTATTGGTTTCTACTTAGTTGCCAGCCAGCGTGCTATAATCGCCGCACATGATTGAAGATCAGGACGACGCACTATTAGGCTCCCCAGGGGAAGATTCCGCGGAGGATGAAGATCCTATCAGCCAGGCTGAACATCACTCTTCCGATGAACAGGCTGAAGACATTCCAGCGGAGGACGAAGCTAATGAGGATGCCGTAGACCGCTTCCGTCGGCTGCTGACCGATGCCGCACCTTCTGAAGCACCATCCGGTCCTCCATCCGATCTCTCCTCGAGACCAAAGCAATATCCGACCGATGTTGCCGATTTAGCTGTTGGTTGGTTAAGGGAGATCCCCGAGGCTGAACCGGAACTCGAAGTTGATCAAGATCCTACAGAGACGATTCACCCCGAACCAACCCTACAGCGCCCTCCCCCCACCACGCCGGCTCCGCCCATAGAGGAGGATGATTCACCGCTGCCGCAACGTGTACCAGAGCGCGATGTAGAGGCCACACGAGTCAGCCAAGCCGCTTACGTCTCTAAACCTGCGACCCCACCACCTCAAGCGGACGCCCCCAGCCTAGGTGCGGGTCGGATTACCGGTTGCGGCGGTTGTCTACTACGGATGATGGTCCTAAGCCTGTTCTTCCTAGTCGCCGTGGCTATTGGCGTAGTCTCCTTCGGTCTATATCAATATTATGCGCTGGCAGCTACCCTGCCCTCCGTCGAGGACTTGCCAGACCATGCCCCTATGTTCGAGACCACTCGCATTCTAGATCGAGAAGGTAATTTGCTCTACGAGATTCTCGATCCCCATGCCGGGCGCCGCACTTATGTACCGCTGGATCAGATCTCCCCCTACATGGTGGCGGCGGTCATCGCCACTGAGGATTCCCAATACTACAGCCATCCTGGTTTCGATCTCCTAGCCATCGGGCGCGCCGCATTGCAGAACTATGTACAAGGCGAGATCGTCACCGGCGCCTCCACCATCACCCAACAGGTCGCCAGAAACTTTCTCTTCAACCCTGAAGAACGTTCCCGGCGCACAGCGCTACGCAAGATGCGCGAAGTCCTTCTCGCGGCCGAAATAACCCGCCGCTATTCCAAGGACGAGATATTCGAACTTTACATAAATCAAGTCTACTTCGGTAACTTAGCCTATGGCGTCGAGGCAGCCGCTGAGACTTACTTCAACACCTCCGCTGAAAAGCTCACCTTGAGCCAGGCCTCCTTCCTGGCCGGGTTGCTCCAGGCCCCCTCGGTTTATGACATATTCACCAACCGTGAGGTCACTTTAACCCGACAGCAACAGGTCCTGACGTTGATGATGCAGACCAGCGCTGAACAGGGGTGTATTTACGTCAGCAACTCACAGCAACCTATCTGCGTTTCACCTGAGGATGCCGGCGCCGCAGCCGCTGAACTTATTAATTACAAGTTCACACCGCCAGCGGTGGATATCCGGTTCCCTCACTGGGTCGTCTTCATCCGCAATGAACTTGAGCGCTTGTATGACCCGCAAACTATTTACCGCTCAGGCTTCACCGTCTATACAACTCTCGATCCCTATCTGCAACAGCAAGCTCAGCAAATCGTGCAGGAACAAATTGCTGGGCTTGCCGATCGTCGAGTGAGCACCGGCGCCCTGATCGCCATTCGGCCAAACACCGGTGAGATCTTGGCCATGGTCGGCTCGGCTGACTTCTACAACGAAGAGATCGACGGGCAGGTTAACATGGCTATCCGCCCTCGCCAGCCCGGCTCGTCGATCAAGCCCATCACCTATACCGCCGCCTTCGAAAAAGGTTGGACACCCGCTAGCCTCATCTGGGATGTACCTTCCGAGTTTCCGCCCTCCGGAAACCCCACTGACCCCCGTCCCCCTTATAAGCCGGTTAATTACGACGAACGCTTCCACGGGCCGGTTACCGTCCGATCCGCCCTGGCCAATTCCTACAACGTCCCTGCGGTTAAAACACTGAGTTTCGTGGGTATCTATGATGACTTAACCACACCTCAGGAAGAGGGCTTGATCGCCCTCGCCCGTCGGATGGGGATCACAACCTTCACCCGCGATGATTATGGCCTATCGTTGACACTTGGCGGTGGTGAAGTCACCCTGCTGGAACTGACTGGGGTGTATGCCAACTTCGCCAACGGTGGCTTGCGTGTGCCTCCAGTAGGCATTCTTCGTATCGTCGACCATACCGGCGAAACCGTCTACGAATATCAGCAACCGCTCGGTGAGCAGGTCGTCCGCTCTGAGCACGCGCACCTGATCACCTCCATAATCTCCGACAACGCTGCCCGTACGCCAGCCTTCGGCCCCAACTCCCTACTCAACCTGCCCTTCCCCGCCGCGGCAAAAACCGGTACCACCGATGACTTCCGTGACAATTGGACCCTCGGCTACACTCCCGATATCGCCATCGGTGTCTGGGTCGGTAATGCCGATAACACCCCGATGCAAAATACCTCAGGCCTTACCGGAGCTGGGCCGATCTGGAACCAATTCATGCAGTTTGCCGTACAACACTTGACGGGTGGGCAATCAACCCCCTTCTCCATATCGGTGGGAATCGTCGACAAGGTGATCTGTGCCATTTCGGGAACTGAGCCTTCCGAGTGGTGCCCCTCCCACCGCACTGAACGCTTCGCAGCTGACCAGCCTCCGCTACCGAAGGAACAAGACCTGTGGCGGAAGGTCTGGGTGGACAGCTACTCTCTGGAACTTGCCTCGGCCGAGTGCCCCAACTTCGCCATCGAGAAGCTAGGGCTGAGCGTAAGCGATCCCTGGGGAAGGATGTGGATCGAAGAGGAGGCGACCGGCCGAAAGTGGGCGGAAGAGATGGGCTTCGAGCAGGATGACCTGTTCTTCATCTCTGAAGTATCTTGTTCCAGCAACAGCCCGCGCCCAATCCTATCACTAACTAACCCCTCAGAGGGAAGCATCATCCACACCAACGTGCTCTCGATCTTTGGCCAGGCAGCGGCTACAGCGGAGTTCGAGCGCTGGGTGTTAGAGTACGGCTTAGGATACAACCCAATAACCTGGACTCAAATTACAAGCAGCGAGACGCCTCACGAGCAGCCGGATAAACTAATCGACTGGGATCTATCTGAGATCCCCAACGGACCGCTCACCCTACTCCTGATTGTCCACAGCACAAAGGGTGGTGAAGCTGAGGTGCGTCTCCACTTGACAATAAGCATCCCTACCCCGACGCCCACTCCTACTTCAACCTCAACTCCTACGCCAACCGCCACCAGCACCTTTACAAATACCCCGGCCCCCTCGGCAACACCCACCGTCACCCCGAGTCCCACACATTCAGCCACGCCGACGGCTACATCATCCCCATCGACAACTGCCACGCCTTCGGCCACACTCACGCCGACGCCAACCTAATCCTAACTATGTTCACAACGTCAATCTGACTTTATTTGAGATAAGTTTTTATCACATGCGAGCGGGGTAAGTGCATAGATTACTGACCAGGGTCAAGGATCTCACTCAACTTTTATTTCGCGGTTGGAGCAGGTCACTCTCGATCTAACCACAATTCTTTATAAACCCGGTGCCAATCCGAGAGTGCTCGGTAGGAGATGATCGCGCCGATTACACCAGTGGTCATCAACAATGGGCAGGGGACACCGAAGAGAGCCCACATCGGCACGAGTAAGAGGCCAGTGAAGAAATTAGCCCGGGCTGAGTGTCGTACGACTAATTGAAGCACTACCGCTAAGCCAACTGCCAAGACAAATCCCGGGGGCCAAATGGCCAGCAGCGCGCCGGCCCCACTGGCCATTCCCATACCACCCCGAAACCCTACGTACAACGGCCAGCAGTGCCCGATCACCACCAGCCCTGCCGCTACCGCCGGCGTCAGCTCCGAACCTCCCAGACGCTGCGCCAGCCACACAGCAAAATAGCCCTTGGCAAGGTCTAACACCACTACTAGGATCCCCGCGCCCCACCCCGCGACGCGCATTGTATTGGTCGCTCCAGCGTGCCCAGAACCAACACTCCGCACATCAATTCCAGCCTTCCACCAGGTGACCAGCACCGCAAAAGGAATCGACCCTAAACCGTATGCAACCGCGCCTGCCACCAGTGTTTTCAAAACGTTGACCATCTATATATTCCCGATTCAGCATCTTGATGTTTCCTGACCGCCCTCCGTTCTTTAATCCCTGATACTCAATCCCTACCCGCTCACAGGAGTGGCAATTGTGGATCGTGATGCGCCGGCGGGTCGATAGCCAGTCTCATGGCCAGGTTTTCACGACTTAGTCCGATCTCGACCGCCAGCCGGCGAACATGCCGGAACTTGACCACGCCCACTCGGTTCTGTAGCCACTCACGGAGTCGCGGGTCGCGACGCGCCTTTTCCGCCACCAGAGCTGCCCGCCCGCCAGGTATGACGAAGGTGAGCGATTCAGCTTCTCCAGCCTCTAGCGCAGCACCAAGCACGGCTGTCTCCGAAACGGAAAATACATAAACCTGTCGCCCCTGCTCGTCAAGCCATTTCAGTAGATCCTCGTCCTTAACCGTGAAACCCAAACGCCTGCCCATCTCGACTAACAAATGGCGGATCTCCTGGCAGCCCACTGCACGCCTCGCGGGATCATCCTCGGACCTCAGCCGCCAAACACCCTCTTGCGGGTCTTCCTGAGCGTAAGATCTCAGGCAGGCGTGCACCAACCGCCGGTCGGGGGTCAACAATCCGGGTAACGCCTGGCAGACTCGGTCGTCCACTTCGACAAGTGTGAAACCCTCCCCTTGACGCAATGTTTCCAGCACGATCTCTTCTACTCGATCGGTGAGTGGTTGACCAGCATCCGAAGGATCAGTCAGCCAGTAGAGCCCACTCTCCGGCTCGACAAAACGCCCGAGACGGTCAAAGATCTCTCGATCTACCAGCGCGGCCTCGAAAATATCGCCCACTGCGGTCAGGATATGACTCTCCTCAGATTGCCAAAGGCGCGCCAACTGGCGCTCGCGTGCCAGTTCACACCACGCGGCGGCGTGTAACAATGGGTATGGCGTAGGTTCACCACGCGCCAGCAACGCCCCAACGGCAGCTGAAGCCATGCGTTGCTGCACCTCGCCTGTGAGGGCTGGCATCCTACTTTCGCCTACCATTGACCAGGTAAGGAAAGCCTGTCGTCCATCAAGGCGCAGGGCGCGACCCTCTAGCCGGAAGCCCGCGCCGTCAAAACCAGCAAGTGCTGCGGCTATGAAACCTGGCTCGGACTCTGGTATAAAAGCTATGATAGTGGCCTCCGGGTCGAGCAAAGGAGCTAGGCCTGCCAGAACAGTTCGCAAAGCCCCGGCGTGCCAAGCCCAATCGTAGCGCCGGCGGCGCAGGGCAACCTTAATCGGTGCAGTTGCAGTCTTCCCCCATAACCAGGCGGCCCACAACGCAGAAAGAGTCCAATATGCTTGATTGGGGCGTGGCAGGACGGTGAGCAGGAATCGCGCCCTCCCGTCCGTCAAAGTAGGCACCAGTTCGCGCACCGGTCCAGGGAAAACAGCCACCATACCTGGGCCTGGAAGTCCATCCTCCGGCCAAATCGTCCCTTGCACGCCAGGATCATCCAGCGTCCATGTCCTCACCGCACGCTCCAGGGCACGCCACAC
Source organism: Anaerolineae bacterium (assembly GCA_030605795.1). Classification (GTDB taxonomy): domain Bacteria; phylum Chloroflexota; class Anaerolineae; order Anaerolineales; family E44-bin32; genus DUEZ01. Next base: position 11,089 of record JAUWHR010000074.1, read on the forward strand.
ATTGTCCTCGCGAAAACGCTGGGAGGCGCTTAACTGACGTGGCCGATTACGTCCCTCCGGGTATCCCCATAGGGCGTTCACCGAATCGAACGCCGAGAGCATCAGCGCCTGCGCAGCAGCCTTCAGTCTCGGCTCAAGCGCCAATTGCTCGAGTTTGTTGACCACAGTAATCAGGGCATAGAGCGCCCGTCCGGGGTAGACCGAGAGCGCCGCCTCTGCATGACGCCGATCTGGATCACCCGCCGGAGCAACTTGCTCCAACGCTATCGCGTGCTGCAAACCACGTCGGCTGAGGGCTCGGACTTGTTCCCAATCGGCCTCAGTGGCTGGCACCTCACCCCCATGGTTGCACCGGTCACAAATATATACTTTAAGAGATGGGCCCTCTGCCTCGCGCTCCCAGATGAACGAGTCAGCAATGACCGGCGCTCCACAACGTGCACAATCGGTCCGGTAGAGATCCAAGATAAAGGTTTCTAGACGACTGTCATTCTTAGGAGCCGCGGCAAGACGGGCTAACGCGGCTTGCAGTTCAGCCTGAGCGAAAGGGTGTACCATGTGCTGAAGCACAAACCGGGTGACCGGATTGTTAGCCGCCACCAACACTGCTCGGCCGGACTGTGCGGCTTCCACCGCCAGATGTGGCGAAGCGCCAAAAGGATCAACAATCAAATCATTTGAGCTTCCATAATTCTCCAGCACACGAGCAACGCTCCCCTCCTCAAGTGGAGGTAGAAAGCGAGCCAGTGGGCCGGGCTGAAGCGGCGGGTATCCAGGCGGGAATGGTATATCCACTAAGCTGAGTATACGACATCCTAGCCTAAGACAGCAAAGGTTCTCAGATGATTTTGACCCCAACCCGTCAAGCAACCCGCTTGATGACGATGACCCCGATTGAGGAAAAACGACCTGCGGCAAGCGTTCATTTTGAACGTTAAACAATTACACTACGCTGGTTAGTAGAGGGGATATAAAACGTGATGAGCACAGATGCTCGACAATTACGATCAGGGGTTGTTTTTTATTTCTTCCAGGGTGGCTTGCAGATCGGAGTAGTCATCCATCCAGGCCATAGTTCGTAGAAACTTGACCGGTGAGTCGATGCGAGCCCACAACTCGCGAACTGCGGCACCGACAGGATCCTCACCCGCCGCGCCGCCGGGCTGGTCAGCATAGGCTCCATGGAATGCAAAGTAAGCTTGATTGAGGCGCCGAATATAGTAGCCGTTCTGCCAAAAGATCTGGCGCCTGGCTTCCATGTAGGCTTCTGCCTCCTCGATCTCCCCATGCTCCAACAATTCATCTACCGTCACTCGCGTTAGATGCATCTCCGCTCGGAAATCAAACACTGGGGGGGCAGTAGGAGAAGGTAGTGCAGGTTGTGAGATAATCTGGGGTGGAGGAACGGAGGCAGGATAATAACGTTCGAGCACCATTCGGCCAATCTCTTTCCCCAGCAGGCTAGCCGTGGTCTCATTCATCGTACGCAACTCTGAGTTAGTGTAATAGTTGAGTCCTAACGGGTGTAGCGTTAGGTAATTGTGCACCCACTCATGCACGATCGTCTCGGTCAGCCAAACCACCGAGCTTGTTTCCTGGACCATCGTCGGATAGATGCCAATCCCACCTATCGGCACCACCAACGCGGAAACATCTAAAGCTCCCTCGACCTGTTCTTCAAGCGCGATCTGATTTTCGAGCGCCAGGTTGGGGTCCATTGAAATATTTTGCTCTTGGCGTATGAAATGACGGGGGGAGGTGATTAAAGATACCGGCGGTCGAGTGAAGTGAAACGCAACCGGTGGGAAGGGTGCTCCCCAGGGGTTCAGGCCTAAATCGGCTAACACAGAAGCCACATGTTCCTGAAGCACTGTTTCAACAATGGGTTGAAGCTTGGATTGGCGATCCCAGACAGCGTCCCGCTGGTTGATGATCAGCGCCGCAATAGGTCCAGGATCAACCAGACCTGGATCAGAATAAACCTCTGCAAGTTGAGTTTCAAGCCTTCTTATTTCCTTCACTAGATCTAAGTATGTCTGAACAAGCGCTTGTCGTTCGGTTTCCGGTAGGTAACCGGCAACGCCCAGGCTGAATAACTCCAGCTTTACCAGCATGGCGTCGAGAGTCCAATCGAGGAAATCAAACTCAATCTGGCGGGTGAAGCGACGAACCTGATTGGCTGGATCGCGCAGTTGAACCGAACTGCCGACAAGGAGCAAAGTCAGAAGGGAAATCCAAAGGGTCTTGACGAGCCAGGACCGCAACCGTTGCAGGGTTTGCCACATTGACACGAGAGCATAATACCAGTGGAAAGACGGGTGTCAATCCCCAATGAAGCGTGTGTTATAATCTCGCCACCCCGAAGGCCGTGATGGACGGCCTTTATCCACTAGGTAGCGATGAATTTCCTGGTTACAGGCGCCGCTGGTTTTCTCGGCTCTTACCTATCAAATCGACTAGCCCATGAAGGCCATCAGGTGCGCGGTTTAGATGACCTATCGGCCGGCGATCCAACACGCCTTAACCCAGAGGTGCTCTTTACCCGCGGCGATGTCACCGATCGACCGAAGCTATGGACGCTGCTTCAGGATGTGGACTGCGTCTACCACTTGGCTGCTAAGGTCTCAGTGCCCGAATCGATAAGCTATCCACGTGAGTACAACATCATCAATGTCGGAGGCACAGTGAGTGTGATGGAGGCCATGCGCGACGTGGGGGTCAAACGAGTGGTTTTCATCTCCTCTGGGTCGGTCTACGGCGATCAAAGCGAACAGCCCTTGACCGAGAATACTCCACCAAACCCAGGCTCCCCGTATGCAGTCTCCAAATTGGCAGCCGAGCATTACGTGCGCACCATCGGCGCCCTGTGGGGCATCGAGACTGTATCACTGAGGGTTTTCAACGCCTATGGCCCGGGCCAGCCACTTCCGGCTGCGCACCCACCAGTGATCCCGCACTTCTTACGTCAGACAGCGGGTGGTGGTACCCTGGTCATCAACGGCCGCGGCGAGCAGACGCGCGACTTCGTGCACGTTGACGACCTGGTTGAAGCCATGGTTGCTGCTGCCACCGCACCGACCGTCGATCGCCTGGTGATCAACATTGGCAGCGGGGATGAGACCAGCATCCGGGACTTGGCGCAGTACGTCATCGAGGCCGTTAGTACCGATGCAAATTGGATATTCATGGAAAACCAGGACGTTGGGCCTCCTCGAATGTGCGCTGACATCAGCCTGGCTCGCGCCAAACTTGGCTACAAACCACGGGTCAGCCTGCAAGAAGGGCTCGAGAAAATGGTAGCGCTGGACCCCCGCTTCCAGCCTTCCGCCGAGGAGTAACTCTCCAATCGACTTTGGAAGTCGGAGAAAACTCTGATGGCGCCCTGCGGGTAAGTCTTGCCAAAAAACATCTTCGATAAAATTCAGCCATGCCGTCCCCCAATCGCCTACTCCGCCCTTTTTTCAACCGTTCTACGCTGATAGTCGCCCGGGAGTTACTCGGACAGCGCTTGGTGAGGCTCGACAAGGGTGGTGCCCGACTGTCTGGGTTGATAGTTGAGATCGAAGCCTACATCGGCACCGACGATCTTGGTTGCCATGCGCGTGTTGGCCGCACGCCGCGCAATGACTCGATGTGGGGCCCGCCCGGACATACCTACGTGTACTTCACTTATGGCATGCATTGGATGCTCAATTTCGTCACCGAGCGGTCAGGATACCCGGCTGCGACCCTGATCCGATCGCTAGTACCACTGGAAGGCCTTGAGACGATGCGGCAGCGGCGAGCCGGACGTCCAGAAAATACGCTCACCAACGGACCGGCCAAACTCTGCCAATCCCTGGCGATCGACCGCAGCCTGGACGGTTGCGACCTCTGCCATCCCGGTTCACCCCTCTTTATCGAAGCCCTGTCCCAACTCGAAGACGACTATGTGATGACTGGGCCTCGCGTCGGGCTCGAGACAGTGCCCGAACCTTGGAGGAGCATCCCCTGGCGCTTCAGGGTCCACCCAAACCACATCGATATCCTCGTCGATAAGGCTGACCAATGAACCAGATGTGGATGATCACCCTGCCCATTCGCCGAGACCATAATCATGTCTCGACCGCTTTCACCAACCACCAGGATGACATAACTTTGTACCAAGCAACCTTCTATCACGAGGTTCGTGCAGCCGACCGAAACAGTTTCGATCCCGCTCATACTCTTGTCGGACCCGTCATCAGGGATGCCATCTAAGTCGACTCGGGTTACAATATCCCCAGTATCTCGGCCTCATCCAGACTGGGCCAAGTACAAAAAAAATCGTGCCGGACTATTATTGTGATCGACCACCTGCGTGCCGCTCTGATTTCAAGAACAGACCCCGAAATTCGACGCTATCGCGCTCGAACAGCGCCAACAGAAATCAAGGTTCTCTACATCCTACTGGGGGCGTGGCTTCTGGTGGGCATAGCTTTCTCACAGCTGATCGCGATAAAAATGAACTTCGGATTAGCTGTCAACCTGATTTCAATCCTAGTCCTCGGCTTAATTGCCGGTTTTATGTATTGGCTTGTCAAACGAGGAGATATTGCCTTCGCAGGCAACCTAATGGCTTCAACCTTAATCGTGCTTACCGGGATTGGCATTCTGATCTCTCCCGAGAGCCTGTATATTATGAGCGCCGGTTTTCCACTTGCCATAATGGCAGTTGGTGCGATCGTTGGCAGCGCATCAGTCTACCCATTCGCCGGGTTATCTTTCGTGGTCCTCACACTGTGTTGGTTCCGCACTCAGAGCATGGTAGTCGATCAGGGAGGGTCCTTAGACTATGTTTCCGGGGCGATCTTCTTGAGCACTCAAGCGATCGCTTATCTGGGTTTGGCTGCCATGCTGCATACACTTTCTCGCCGCATCCTTAAATCGATCAACCAACTCCACTCCCAGACGGATCAATTGACCGAACTGGCCCTCACCGACCCCCTTACTAGCCTAGCCAATCGCCGACATCTGATCGATCAATTGGAAAGCGAATTCACCCGTGCGCGACGCTACCGTCGCCCCCTGAGCTTGATTTACATCGATATGGATGGTTTTAAGTCAATCAACGACCGTTTCGGACACCTCTTCGGTGACGAAATTTTGCGCGGGGCAGCCTTAGCAATGCGAGCAGTGTTGCGCTCAGCCGACCTATTAGCCCGCATCGGCGGTGACGAATTCTCTGTCCTGCTACCTGAGACAGACGTCGAGGGAGGCCGAGGCGTCGCTAATAAGCTTCGAAAAGCCCTCTCAGCCTACAGCCAGCGCCTCGACCCAGTGATTCCCCCACTCAGCTTCTCAGCTGGTGTTGGACAACTCCGAAGAGAAGATAAATCGATCGACGACCTACTTGCACGAGCAGACGAAGCGCAATATAGGGCCAAGGAAGCCGGAAAGGGACAGATCCGCACACAGCTTGAAATCGACCAACTGCCTCTGTTCGAACCGCGAACTCCAAACACAGCTAAGTAGAGAGAACCACCGATCCCTGATTAGTTGAGGGTAGTGATGTCACCCGCAGACGGTTGGACGTCATAGCCAAGATCTTTATTCGCTGGTAGTGCGGGTAACAAAAGGAGACGCCATGGTTTACACCGGATATGTAGAGTTGAGCACTAGTGGACACGCCGATATGCACGACCTCACACCTCAGGTCAAGCAGATCCTAACCGACTGCGAGGTGCAAATGGGTACAGTCACGATATTTACACCATCTTCCACCAGTGCAATCACAACGATTGAGTATGAGTCTGGCGCCCTGGACGACCTGCGGATAGCGCTGGATGAGATTGCCCCGCCTAATCGAGATTACCGACACAACCTTCGTTGGGGGGATGGCAACGGTCATGCTCATTTGCGATCTGCGCTCCTCGGGACGTCGCTTACAGTCCCGGTTGTGGACAGTCGGCTCATCCTCGGAACCTGGCAGCAAATCCTGTTCATAGACTTCGACGTCCGACCCAGACGACGCCGGCTTGTGGTTCAGATCGTCGGTGAGTTGGGATAAAATACTGCAATGGGCCGACCATTTAGCGAAGAAGTAAGTGGAGTGAGTCAACAACGTGATCGTCGGCTTTTAGCTGTCCAAGCACACCCCGACGATGAAAGCTTTGGTCTGGGTGGCACCTTAGCCTTATACGCCCAGCGCGGCGTCGATGTCCACTTGACCTGTGCAACGCGTGGTGAGGCCGGCGATGTGTCCCCGGAGTTTCTTCAGAATTACAATGATATCGGTATGCTGCGTGTCGATGAGTTGCGTTGCGCCGCTTCTATCCTCGGCCTTGCAGATATTCACCTCCTGGGCTATCGAGACTCAGGTATGCCGGGGTCTCCCAACAACCAGCACCCCGAAGCGTTGGCCGTCGCCCCGCTGGATGAGGTGGCAGCCACGATCACAACTCTAATCCGTCAAATCAGACCTCAGGTGGTGATCACCCACAATCCCATCGGTGGTTACCACCATCCCGATCATATCGCTATCCACAATGCAACTGTGGAAGCCTTCTATGCCGCAGGCAATTCGATGCGCTATCCCGACGGCCTACCCACCTTCCAGCCACAAAAACTGTACTACCATGTCATTTCACACCGCTTCTTACGCCTGCTAGTATTCCTATTACCCATTCTTGGACGCGACCCACGCCGCTGGGGTCGTAACGCTGACATCGATCTAATTGACATCACTTCCCAGTTATACCCCGTCCATGCCCGGATCGACTTCCGCTCGGTCGCCGAAGTCAAGCGCAAGGCGGCTGCCTGTCACCGAAGCCAGGGTGGTGGTCAGACCGCTGGAATCATCGCCTGGCTCAGACGCTTGACGACAGGGCGCGAGACATTCATGCGGGCTTACCCCCCGGCTCCAAAACGTTTGCGCGAGGTCGACCTGTTTGAAGGTGTCAAGACCGATCCCATAGCCTAAGCTCCATCCATCTTCCAATGATGCGTCGACCATGGTGTCCTATATAAATTCCTACAATATAGAGTTTATGGAATACGCCTGAAGCAATCCGCTGTGTCAGACTTATAGCGTCGATAGTCCACCCAAACTCAATGACCTTCACTATCCAAAAGGGTAATTGGAATCAGTCGAGGCAGAACACGATCACCTGACCCGGGCCATGCACACCGATGGTGAGCGTCATTTCGATGTCAGCCGTGCGCGAAGGACCGCTGATCAAATTCAAGCTTGAGGTGCCGGCAATCGCCTCTTCCCCACCTTCCGCCATCCAGTCCGCCATCGTCTGGTAAATAACCCCCACGGGTAGCAGGACCAAATGCACTGGTGGGAGCAGGGAAGCCAGCTGTGATCGGTTTCGACCCGCCGGAACCACTAGCGTGCCCGTTTCGGCCACCCCCGCTATGGCCCCCGTCAGGCCTGCGTCCACCCTCCCTAAGTCAGCCAATCGCTGGTCGCGCCCTGGACCGCTCCCACGAGGCAGGTCAGGATCCAGGATCTCAAACCCCTCATCCTTGAGACGGTGTATGACGGCGTTGAGGGACGGCTGCTGCTCCCCCCAAGCGATCAGCGTTTTGACACTCAACTTCCGCAGATGGGCAACAACCTGATCGGGCGCCTCTCCCTCCTTACAACGGATGAAGGTCCCCCCGATATCCTCCAATTCCCGACCAAAGCGCTCGACGACATCCTCAGATTGTGGTCTTTTAGCAAATGGCTCTGTCTCCCTCTTCTGTCTCTGAGGTGTTAACATTGGTTTAGCGCCGTAGTTAAGCTTCTTCCTGCGCGCTAAGAATGGCTGAAAAGCAAAGGTTGGGAAATGGCGTGAAGCTGTCCAGGCTGAAAGTGGCGGCGGAAGTGTAGGTAACCATCCTGCCTGCCGGGGCAGCAGCCGGCTCCCCCATGCACCCAGGCGCTGCGCCAAGCGATAACGCCACGGTGAGATCATCAACCAGGCGTAGAGGCTCATGGCTAAACGCATGGCAGGCGGCTGTGGAGTGTTCTTTGTATAAGCATCACGTACACGCAACAACATGGTTGGAAGGTCGATCCCAATCGGGCAGACCTCCTGGCAGGCCCCACATAAAGTTGAAGCTTTGGCCAGGTGACCGAAGTCAGACAGGCCGAATAAGCCCGGTGAAACCACGGATCCAATCGGTCCCGGGTACACACTCCCATAAGCATGACCGCCGATCTCGCGGAACACCGGGCAGACATTCAGGCAGGCGCCACAGCGGATACAGAGCAACGATTCGGCTATTGGGGAGTTGGCCATCGCCAGGCGACCATTGTCAAGCAGGATCACATGCCGTTCATCCGGTCCATCAGGTTCCCCTTCCCGCCGGGGACCTTGGATCAGCGTCACGTACGAGGTTATTTTCTGACCGGTTGCTGAACGGGGCAACAGTTGGAGCATCAGCGCCAAGTCGTCCAGCGTTGGCACAAGGCGCTCGACGCCCATGATGGCGATGTGAATTGACGGTAGCGTGGTAACCATCCGACCGTTTCCTTCATTGGTCACTAGGCACAACGTACCAGTTTCCACCACACCAAAGTTGACTCCTGACACCCCAACTTGCGCTTCAAGGAAGATCTCCCGTAAAACCTTATGAACAGCAGCGTTCATGTCCTCAACATCGGTCGAGTAGGGCATGCCCAATTCACGCTCGAAAGTGGCGGCTACATCTTCTCTGAGCAGATGGACAGCCGGGGTGATGATGTGGGCTGAAGGTTCGCCTCGCAACTGTACGATGAACTCCCCCAGATCGGTCTCCACTACCCGAATGCCCACTTGCTGCAGTGCATAGTTCAGACCGATCTCATCGGTCGTCATTGATTTCGACTTAGCGACAAGAGTCGCACCACGCGCTTGGGCAATGCTCACTGCCAAGCGACAGGCTTCATCAGCATCATCCGCACGATGCACTCGAACCCCATTCTCCACCAAACGCCTGGTGAAACGCTCCAGGTAGTGGTCCAAATTCTCAAGGGTATGCTGGCGCACTTCACGGGCTCGCTGGCGAAGATCTTCAACGTCGGGCAGAGAGGCGAATGCCTCATTCCAAGCTGCCATCCGTCGCTCGGCGTTACGGTCGAGTGCTACCTGAAGGCTGGGATTAGTTATCGCCGCACGGACGCGGCGGCGAAAACGGATTCTCATCGTAAGGTCGCCTCCCGCCCCGCTAGCACCTGAGCCAGATGAGCGCATCGCACCGACGAGCCTATATGTCGCAAACCTCCCTCAATATGCATTAAGCAGCTAACATCGCAACCAACGACTACTCCTGCCCCGGATTGGTTGATCTCCGCTAGCTTGCGTTTAAGCATCTCGGTCGAGATTTCCGGTTGGTCAACGGCGAATACACCCCCAAAACCACAACACTCAGGTTCCAAACGATGCACTTGTGCCATCGCCACCCCCTCCAGCAAGTCCAGCGGTTGGTGATCGACCCCCAGCTCGCGCAATAGGTGACAGGAAGGATGGTAGGCCAGCCGACCAATAAAGGAGGCGCCAAGGTCAACCACACCGAGCTGATCGACGAGGAACTCGCTCAACTCATAGGTCCGCTCGGCAAGCGCGTTGGCGCGCAGCAGCCAGGTCGGATCGTCGGCAAAGAGTTCAAGGTAGCCATGGCGGATCATTGCTGCACACGAACCAGAGGGCACCACCACCGGTCCAACTGTGTCGTCTAGCACTTCGATCGTATGACGAGCCATCTTGCGCGCCTGGTCGCGGTAGCCAGCGTTGAAGGCCGGTTGTCCACAGCAGGTCTGTTCCTGAGGAATGGCGACCTGAACCCCGGCCCGCGTCAATACCTCGACCACCGCTTCCCCGATCTCGGGGAACAGGCTATCGATAAGGCAAGTCACAAAAAGTTGGATAGTCCCAATCATAACGACCAATTATGCCCCTAATTGCAGTAGGAAACCAAATGATTACTCGAAAAAGGGGGGAACAGGCCATAAAGTCAATCCCTGCAACGCTGCCCTGTGCGGGGCCACTGCGACGTCATCCATAAGGGGAGGTAATATATTTTTAAACAGGCAATTAGACGCTTAATACCCCCCATGGTATGATACCGCCGCAATCAAGCATACTTTTTTTATTAACAAAGTGCCTTCCGGCTCTTTCTTAGTCCTGATTGGCTCAGGAGGATCATCATGCTAAATTGGTTTGCAATCCCCACAGCGTTGATGCCATTCATTATTTTCCTTATGCGCGTGACCGATATGTCCCTCGATACATTGCGAGTGCTGTTCGTGATTCGCGGTCGCAAACCATTAGCTTGGTTCCTGGGTTTTTTCCAATCGGCCTTGTGGGTGGTGGCCATCACCAGCGTGCTCAGCAACCTCGATAATCTGTGGAACGTGATCGGCTATGCCAGCGGCTTTGCTACCGGCAACGTTTTAGGTATGGTGATTGAGGAACGTTTGGCGATCGGCTATGGACATATGCGGATTATCAGTTCACGCCGGGGCAACGCCATCGCTGAGGCCATCCGCAGCGCTGGCTATGCCGCCACCGAACTTCCGGGTCGCGGCAAAGACGGCACGGTTTCAGTGATCATCTGCAGCGTCAAGCGTCGGGACATCCACCGTGTCCGACGAAAGGTATACCAGATCGATCCGGATGCATTCTTGACGGTCGAAGACATTCGCCCGCTCCATCGGGGCTACTGGCGAGCGTGAGCTTGATATGAACCAATCGATCGTCTCTTTTTTTTCCGTCCTGGCAGCTTATATCACCGCTATCCATAGCACCACCCGTCTCCCAGCCGTAGGCCTGGATTGGGGACTCATCCACCCAATGATCGTCCCCCTGTTGATTTTTTGTCTCCGCACGATCAACTTGACCCTCGCCACTCTGCGTGTGCTGACTGTAGTGCGAGGCCACCGGGCTATAGCATGGTTCCTGGGAATCTTGCATTCCTCTCTGTTTGTCATCACTATTGCCGGCGTCCTTGGGAACCTGCAGAACCCATGGAATTTCATCGCCTATGCTGCCGGTTTAGCCACCGGTAATGTGCTTGGCATGACGATTGAAGCCAAGCTCGCTCCCGGTCACAGCCTGCTTCGTATCACCAGCGCCCGGCGGGGGACTGCCATCCTTGAATCCCTACATGGGCACGGATATGGAGCGACCGAATACTCGGGGCAAGGGAGATCGGGCACGGTAAGCGTCATCCTTTGTTATGTTCCGCGACGTCAGGTTGAGCAGGTCAAGCGGCAAGTCGTAAACACCGATCCTGAAGCCTTTATCACTGTCGATCATGTGCGTCAGCTACGCGGGGGTTGGAGGACCTAAATCACCCTAATAATCCATGTCTAATCAAAGACATCAGAGGTTAATCTCGAATTACAGCACCCCGGGAGCTTGAAGCTCCCGGGGTGCTTAGTCGACTACCATATATTCCTCGCATTCCTAAATTTATGGAATGCCGAAACGTACCGTCCAGGAACCATCCTCTGGTCCTTCGACTCTCGACGTGCTCCCAACGACCTCAATCCAGGAGTTACCAGGCTTCACAGGGAAAGGCTGACCATCGTCGGTCTCGAAGGTCAGCACGTTATATTGTCCGGCGCGCACCCAGGTGACTGAAAAGACTTGCCCATCGCGGAAGACCAACGCCGGCCCGCGTCCATATAGCCTGATCTCGATCATCTCCGGGGAAACCAGGTAGTACTCATGAAGGACGAAAATCACGATCACGTTGGCCGCGGCTATACGCTGGTCAGTGAGAGCGTCTTCAAGCGGCGCCACCTCGAACTGATCGGCGCCTGTCTCCTGGGCTCGTAGGTACAATCCACTCTCCGTGGCGTAGGTCCAATGGGTAAAAGCCGCTAATGAGTAGCGCATGTCTAGCAGGAGGCCGGGTTCGCCCCCTGGTGGGATTTGAGAATCAAAAGCCATCCCCTCCAGCGGTGGTCGTTCATTCGGCACGCCTAGGCCTACGATGTACCCCTGCAAGTCCGCTGTCTTAGTAACCAAATAGTTATAGTTGGCCGGATCGTAGCGACACATCGGCGGGCACCCAGCCGGGAACTCGGAGACCGACCGATCGGCAAACTCAGAGCTAAAGATGCGGGCCCGCACCCGGTAGTCAGCGCTGCCGAAAGCGAAGATTGCGTTGTACATGCGCGTCAATTCAACGTCGAAGAAGCGCGCCGATCGGATCGGCCCCACACGCTCCGCATCCGAGCCGAAGAACAGAGCCGAATAACGCGTCGATCCGGCTTCGGTATAGTGCTCAAACACCAAGTCCGCCAACGACAGCCCCCATTGGGGTCGGTCGCCACGCGGGAAATTCGAGACCTTGATCAGCAGTGGTCGTCTCTCCAAGTTCTCGGGCGAAGCCATTTCCAAGCCGGTGAGCGGATTGACACCAGCAGGATAATCAGTCGGTCCGTAAGCGGCGATCTCGGTAGAAGTGGGCAGAACAATCGGAGACGGCGATGCTTCGGGGGTCGAGTGAGATTGGACTATAGTTGCTGTCGGTTGTTCTGATACAGTTGTATCCGTGGGAGCGACAGTCACCGTCACAGTCGCCTGTCGACCACAAGCAGCGATTGCCAACAAGGTAAACACTGTCAAATGCCGAAAATCTTTCAAACGATTCACCAATTTAACTCAACGTGGAAGATGACCTGATTGTATCATGTCACTTCCATCGCCATGGGTGCGGTAAATGATGCTTTGGAGCTAATAGTTTGCAATGCTACCTCCGTACAGGTATAATCCCGCCACCCAATAGCGTATACTAATGGTGTTGATCACAAGCCAACAGGATGAATTGGGCGAGATATAAGCGATTAAGATCAACCTGGGCTGATGATCAACGCATCATGTCGTAAGAGGCCTATATGGCGCTCAAGGGTAACCTGCGAGACGTCACCATCACACAACTGCTCAACCTGATCAACCTGGCCCGTAAGACCGGAACACTCACCGTCGAGGGACCCAAGGAGGTTGCCTGGGTTTCCTTTAATGGCGGCAAGCTAATCTACGCCCAGCTGGGCAACGAAGACGGCACACTTATCGGCATCCTGACCAAGGCGGGTAAGATGACACCCAAGCAGGCACAGGTGATCAGAACACACGCCGGCGATAAGCGCGACAAAGAACTAGGTTTATTGTTGATCAATGCCGGATACCTAACCCAACAGGACATTCTCATCGGCATACGGAAATACGTCCTCGATATCGTCTACCAATTATTTACCTGGATCGACGGTTTCTTCCGCTTCGATGCCGATGTACTCCCCCCCGAGGATTCGATAACCATCCGCCTCAACCTGGAAAACATCATCATGGAGGGCTCCCGCCATGTGCAGGAGTGGGAATACCTCCAGGAAGAAATACCCAACCTGAACATGGCGCTCAACTTTGTGGAACGACCAGACGCCAATATACGCGACGTCCAACTAACAGTGGAGGAGTGGAGAGTCGTCTCCTATATCAACCCGAAGAACACCATCCATCAAATTGCAAAAGCCAACAAGATGAACGACCTTGAGATCCGACGTATCGTATATGGACTTCTGCAGGCTGGATTAATTGATATCGTGCGACCGGAAGGGATGTCACTGCCAATGCAGGCCAGGCGCCTCCCCCCGGTTGACAAGAAAAAACAAACTTCGCTGGTCAATCGATTGATCGAGCGTATCCGGTCTATGTAAGCAAGGATCGCCCATGCAAACCGTTAAAATGGTCGTCACTGGTCCCTTCAATAGTGGTAAAACCGCTTTCATCTGCTCGGTCAGTGAGATCGACGTCGTCTCCACTGAACGTAAAATCTCAACTGAGGCAGAGCGGGTAAAGGAAACCACTACGGTGGCAATGGATTTCGGCCGCATCACCGTTGATGACGACCTAGTGCTCTATCTGTTTGGCACACCGGGGCAGAAGCGTTTCGACTTCATGTGGGAGATTCTCAGCGAGGGCATGCTGGGCTTCATCGTGATGGTAGACAGCGCTCGCCCAGAAACCTTCCGTGAAGCCAGAGGCATCCTACAAACTTTCCGTGCTTATGCCCCTACTCCTTACGTTGTGGCCGCCAACAAACAGGATCATGAGGATGCCTGGGAGGTGGACGACCTGCGCATTGCCCTTAAACTTGCCAGTAATGTCAAAATGCTCCCCTGTGTAGCCACAGATAAGGAATCGGTTAAAAAGGTGCTCCTCGAGCTTCTCTACAGCATCCTAGAAGAGATGAAAGAAACGGGGTAGCCGGTCCTCCCACGGCGGTACACCGTGCATACCCTCATCACTTATGGGTGCTTTGCACGCCATGAAACCGACGCTGGCGAACCACTTGACCCCTGCTTCAAAACTGATTGGCAGTATGATATTTACAATAAATGACTGCACTGAAAAAAGCCCAAATGCGAGAAAGGGAACGTTATATGTGTGGACCATATCCGTCACATGAATATCTATAACTTTTTAAGCTTACACAGTGCGGGGAAGATGCAGCATTCCAACCCTATCGGAGATATGTCCTCACCGCAAGATGAGATGTATATATGATGGACCCAGCACAAGAACCGCAGACTTATTATTACCCAAACAAGATGGGGCGCATCATACTGTTGTCGCTGGAGGAGGTCATTGGACGCAATGGGGTCAATGCGGTGCTCAATGTGGGTGGCCTTCAACACCTGATCAACAATATCCCCCCTAACACCTACGACCTTGGCTTCCGCTTCGACGACTTGGGGAACATCCACCAGGCACTTGACACCATGTACGGTCCACGCGCCGGTCGAGGTCTAGCGCTGCGGGTTGGCAGAGCCTGCTTCAAATATGGTCTACGGGAGTTCGGATCAGTGCTGGGGGTCTCCGACCTGGCCTTTCGCCTCTTGCCCCTAAAAATGAAGATCAAGGTCGGCATTGAAGCACTCGCCGAACTTTTAAATAATTACACCGACCAGGTAGTCTGGCTGGAGGAAAAGCCAGACAGGTTCAACTGGCACACTGAGCGTTGTCCAGTGTGTTGGGGACGAGTGACCGACTCTCCCTGTTGCTACTTGTCGGTCGGAGTGCTCCAAGAATCACTCTTTTGGGTAAGCGGCGGTAAGTACTTCATGGTCGAAGAGGTCAGTTGTATCGCCCAAGGTGACCCAACCTGCACTATCCACATCGCCCGCCAGCCGCTCGATTAAACAAACCAACTTAAACGATCGATGCTCATATCCCCACCAAGGTGAAATTCTCCCATATATTGACCGTAACTTGACCACGATACTCACCCAGGATATACTGATATAAGATAACTTAGAAACTGCACGGGGAGCCCGTTATATTCGTGCTGAGAGGAGGACTGAAGAGTCCTCGACCCGCAGAACCTGATCCGGGTAATGCCGGCGGAGGGATGGCAACTGGAAATAATACTTATCCCTTCGCGAAGATAGTGGAGGGATTTTCTTGTGCGCGCAGTGATATTCGCCAACGGAGTATTCTCACATCCAGAGATCGACCGTGCCCGGCTTCGCCCTGACGACTGGTTGATCGCTGTGGATGGCGGCGCCCGACACTGCCAAGCCCTTGGCCTCACACCAGCCGTGCTGATCGGCGACTTCGACTCGATTAAAACCCAAGAGCGACAGGCCCTCGATCAGCAGGGGGTAACAATGGTGTCTTACCCAGCTTGCAAGGATGAGACCGACCTAGAATTGGCCCTCCGTTACGCCGTGGAAGGCGGGGCAGATGAAGTGCTGATCTTGGCCGGCATGGGATCCCGCTGGGACCAATCGCTGGCCAACCTCCTACTTCCGGCTATGGTTGAGCTAGCCGGCGCTCAGGTACGACTGGTCGACGGACCACAGGAGGCTGTACTCGTGCGCGGTGGGGAGACCCTAAAACTGCATGGACAGCCGGGCGATAAAGTTTCACTCATCCCACTGAGGGGTGACGTTCATGGTGTGACCACCCATGGGTTGGAATACCCTCTCGAGGAGGACGCGCTGTACTTCGGCGCTACCCGCGGAGTTAGTAACATCCTGCTGGGCGAAGAAGCAACCATCCACTTAGAGCGGGGCATAATGGCCTGCTTTGTCATTCACTCCCCTCAAAAGTTGGACATATAAGAGGTGCTCCATGAGAAAGAAAGCCATCCTGTTAGTAGCCTTATTCACCCTGATTGGCTCGGCATGTGTCAGCCCTACGGCTGCGCCCCAGGAACCGACCGCAACCTCTGCCCAGGCGACAAAAGCCCCTATTGTGCTGACCGTGATGACCCATGACTCTTTCAGTATCTCTGAAGAAGTGGTCGCTGCCTTCGAGGCCGAGCACAATGCCCAGCTCCAGTTCCTCAAGGCCGGCGACACCGGAACAGCGGTCAGCAAAGCTGTACTTGCTAAGGACAATCCTCTGGCCGATGTTTTCTATGGCATAGATAACACCTTCCTCAGTCGAGCCCTTGAGGAAGGCATCTTTGAATCTTATACCTCACCGATCCTGGCCGAGATTCCTGAGATGTTCAAGCTTGACCCGGAGAACCGGGCTCTTCCGGTGGACTACGGGGATGTTTGCCTCAACTACGACGTGGTTTTCCTCAATGAAAATGCCATCGATCCTCCGACATCGCTCGAAGACCTGCTCGACCCGATCTACAAGGGCCTGTTGGTTGTCCAAAACCCGGCTACCTCATCCCCGGGATTGGCGTTCCTCTTGACTACCATTGGCCATTTCGGCGAAGATGACTACCTCAACT
>JAUWHR010000081.1 GCA_030605795.1 Anaerolineae bacterium
GCGGAGCGTAGCGCAGTCGAAGGACGCCCTTCGACTACGGGCCTCGCCATAGATGGAGCCTGTTCTATGCTTGACCAATGTCTCAGGCTCGGCCCTCCGCTCTGGGCGATTAATAGGTTTTGGGAAAAGAAGGTGGATTGAGTAGGACCTCGAAAAGATACTTTGTTTATATGCTGAAATGCGCTGATGGGTCATACTACACTGGTATGACAACCTCAATGGAAAAACGTCTAGCTGATCATGAGGCCGGCATTGATACACATGCTTACACATATTCGCGCCGGCCGGTAAAGCTCGTCTGGAGCCAAGCCTTTGCTACGGAACACGAAGCGTTTGTAGCAGAACGACAATTGAAAGGCTGGTCGAGGGCAAAAAAACAGGCTCTGGCTAAGAGTGATTGGAATGCTATTCATCAAATAGTCAAGACTGAACGTAAGCGCCGTGAGCGCTCCAAGGAGAAATCATCCACCAAAACATCTAATCGTCCAGAGCCCTTTGACTAGGCTCAGGACCTTCGGCTCCGGGAGCTACGCAAACGGCGATAAAAGTAGAAGGGCATCCAGAGCGGAAGGAGCCACGAAGTGGCGAGTGCAGTCGAAGGACGCCCTTCGACTACAGGCCTCGCCTTAGATGATGCTTATTACACATGACAAATGGTTTAGGCTCGGCCCTCCGCTCAGGGTGATTACATGAAAGTTTTACTGGTGCATTGTCACATACAAAAAGATGGTTTCATCTCATGAGACTTAGTGAATTAAACCTGCATCCAGAGCCCTTTGACTAGGCTCAGGACCTTCGGCTCCGGGAGCTACGCAAGCGGTGATAAAAGTAGAAGTGCATCCTGAGCGGAGGCCTGAGCGAAGCTCAGGCTGAAGTCGAAGGACGCCCTTCGACTACAGGCCTCGCCTTAGATGAGGCTTATTACACATGACAAATTGTTTAGGCTCGGCCCTCCGCTCTGGGCGATTAATAGGTTTTGGGAAAAGAAGGTGGATTGAATAGGACTTAGAAAGATACTTCGTTCTAGGGATCCTTTCCTTCGACCTTGCTCAGGCTGAAGTCGAAAAGCATCCAGAGCCCTTCGACTATACTCAGGACCTTCGGCTCCACGAGCCGCGAAGGCGGCGACTGTAGTCGAAGGACGGCCCTCCGCTCTGGGCGATTAATAGTAAGTTATACTATACACATTTAGGATAATGAGGTGAAACGGGTGGAACGTAAGAACCGTCGCTGGAGGCTGCAGGCAGGGGAACGCCGATCGCTGCTGATATTGGGCGATTTAGTGGCGGCCTCCGCCGCCACCTTCCTTGCGCTTGCACTCTGGTCGCAGCTTGATTGGCTGGGTTTTTCGTGGGAATTCATCCGCGCCAGGGCCACATGGTTCGTCCTTCTACCGCTGATCTGGCTGCTGCTGATGGTGAACCTGTACGACGAGCGCCGGGCAAGTTCCTGGCGCGAGACGGTGCGCGGCGTGTTCCTGGCGGCGCTCGGGGGCATTGCGCTGTACTTAGCCGCCTATTTCTTCACCGAACCCGGTTCGCTCCCCCGCCGGGGGGTACTCTACTTCCTGGTTTTGGCAATCGCGTTCACACTGCTTTTGCGTTGGGGCTATGTGCGTGTTTTCACTGCTCCTGGTTTCATGCGGCGGGTGTTGATCGTCGGAGCTGGGGAAAGCGGCAGCGCGATTATCAAGGTAATCAACGGTATGAAGCCCCCACCTTTTTTCTTAATTGGTCTAATCGATGATGATGCCTCGAAGTATGGGCAAGTGATCGATGGGGTTCCAGTTCTTGGTGATAACTCAAAATTGCTCGAAATCATCGAAAGAGAAAATGTTTCCGAGATCCTAGTTGCCATCCTGGGGTCGATGCATGGTGAGATGTTTCAAGCTCTGCTGGACGTACAGGAGCGCGGCGTCCAGGTCACCCGGATGCCAGTGGCTTATGAGGAGTTGTTAGGCCGTGTGCCCATCCATCATCTGGAATCGGATTGGTTGCTGCGTTCCTTCGTTGACGAGTTGCAGGTATCCGCTTTCTACTTGATGGCCAAACGTTTATTGGATCTACTCGGTGGGCTGGTTGGTGTGTTAGTCTTCCTTTTGATCTGTCCATGGGTGGCTTCGGCGATCCTGCTCGAAAGTGGGAGGCCCGTCATCTATCTCCAGAAGAGATATGGGCGTGGAGGTCGTTCCTTCAGGGTGATCAAATTCCGCTCCATGAGCCAAAATGCAGAGGCCAACGGTCAGGCCCAGTGGGCACAGCCAGACGACCCACGAGCAACGCGCGTCGGACGCTTTATCCGCAAATTGCACCTCGACGAGATCCCTCAATTTTGGAATATAGTACGCGGTGACATGAGCTTGGTCGGGCCGAGGCCGGAGCGTCCGGAATTGGTGGCTGAACTCGAGGAGCAGATTCCCTTCTACCGTGCCCGACTTCTGGTGAAGCCGGGGATCACCGGCTGGGCGCAGGTGAACTATGGTAAAGGCGCTTCTGTCGAAGGATCCGCAGAAAAGCTGGAGTATGATCTGTATTACATTAAGCATCGCGGGCTGCTGATGGACCTTTGGATCATTCTCCGCACCGTTGGATCGGTTTTTAGACTGCGAGGAGTGTGAGATGGCGATAGCGTTGGTTACCGGCGGCGCAGGGTTTATCGGATCGCACCTGGTGCGAGCCCTGCTCGAACGGGGGGATCAGGTGCGCGTGCTCGATGACCTGTCCACCGGGCGGGAGGAGTATCTATCTGGCTTGGATCTCGATCTGATCGTGGGAGACATTCGGGACCTGCGAACCGTGCACCAGGCAATGGAAGGGGTCAACCTGGTGTTCCACCTGGCCGCACTGATCTCGGTGCCGGCCTCGATCGAAGACCCGCTGGATTGCTATGCGGTCAACCTGAACGGTTCACTGAACATGCTGTGGGCGGCGCATAAGGCAGGCGTACGGCGGTTTGTGCTGGCGTCTTCGGCGGCGGTTTACGGCGAATCTGAAGGCAAGGTCGATGAATCGGCTCCGACCCATCCATTATCTCCTTATGCAACCTCCAAGCTGGCGATGGAACAGGCAGCTCAACTCTTTGCCACCACCTCCGGTCTGCGTACGGTATCGCTGCGCTGCTTCAATATCTATGGCCCCCGGCAATCTCCTGATTCTCCCTACGCGGCTGCCATCCCGATTTTCATCCAGACCATGATCGAGAGCCAGCCACCAACGATCGATGGAGACGGGAAACAAACACGGGACTTCGTTTACGTCGAGGACGTTGTGCGAGCATTTTTAATGGCGGCTGAGCGTCACGAAGTCGCTGGTGAGGTATTCAACATAGGTGGAGGGGGTTCGATCTCGATTCTTGACCTGGTCCACACCTTGCAACAGCTTATACCGAATACGCCAGCCCCGATCTTTGGTCCGCCGCGCCCTGGTGATATCCGCTTTTCAGAGGCTGATATTAGCCATGCTGAGAGAGCGTTGGGATACCGCCCAACAATCGACTTGAAACAGGGGCTGCAGACTACGGTACAATGGTTCCGAGCGCTCTAGCGCCAGAGTAGACTATGAAACCTGCTTTTCAAATTCGCAACCGATTGCTTTTAATCGTCGACTTATTGCTGATTGTCACCTCTGTCCTGGCGAGCTTCGCACTACGCCTCGATCTCGGGCCGGTGTTCTCCGCCTACTTGCCCTCGGCTTGGGTGATGGTGGTCATCGCCTTGATCGTCAAGCCTATCGTCTATTACCTATTTGGCTTGTACCGCCGTTATTGGGTGTACGCCAGCATACGTGAACTTCGTTTGATTGCCCTGGCCACGATGACCGCTTCGGTATGTGTGGCATTCTTGGTCATGCTTGGCCGTAGCCTGGGTGGCATGCAAGCCGGGTTCCCTCGGTCGGTGCTCGGAATAGACTGGCTCCTATCGTTGTTCAGCGTCGGCGGGCTGCGCATGGCGGTGCGAGTGCTGTCTGAGATAGGCCAGATCAGCCAAAAGGCCGACGGGCTTGCAGGGACTCGTCGGGTGGTGGTCGTGGGCGCTGGGGACGCCGGCGTTCTGGTAGTGCGCGAAATGCAGCGTAACCCACAGTTGCATATGTTGCCGGTAGCTTTCGTAGACGACAACCTAGAGAAACTGGGCAAGGAAATTCACGGGGTACGAGTTGCGGGCAAGCTGCGGGAGCTGGCATCGATTATCGAGCGGCATCATGCCCACGAGGTGGTCATCGCCATACCCACCGCGCCTGGTGCGATAGTGCGCCTGGTTAGCGACATCTGTCGAACAAAGGATATCCCTTTCCGCACTATGCCAGGCATCTATGAACTGATCGGCGGCAAGGTCAGCGTCAGCCGCTTAAGAGAGGTGAACATCAGCGACTTGCTGCGGCGTGAACCGGCCGAGATTGATGATGCCGGTGTTGACCGCACATTAATTGGGAAGCGGGTCTTGATAACCGGCGCCGGCGGGTCGATCGGCCTGGAATTGTGCCGGCAGGTTGCTCACTGGCGACCCTCGCAATTGGTCTTACTCGGTCATGGTGAGAACAGTATCTTCGACGCCTTGCTCAAACTGAGCGAGGACCATCCCAACCTGCCTCTCGTGCCGGTCATAGCTGACGTTCGAGATGTCGATCGAATTCACGATGTCTTCGAAAACCTTCGGCCAGAGGTGGTCTTCCATGCTGCAGCCCATAAACATGTCTCCTTGATGGAAGTCAATGTCGAGGAAGCGGTTACCAATAATGTGCTCGGCACGAAGAGCGTGGTTGAAGCAGCACTGGCCTGCGGCAGCGATCGGCTGGTGCTTATTTCCACTGACAAAGCCGTCGAGCCCAGAAGTGTAATGGGAGCCACAAAACGGATGGCGGAGATGATCGTCCGAGATGCCGCCAGGTATAGCGATCGCTCCTTTGTAACAGTACGTTTTGGCAATGTGCTTGGCAGCCGGGGGAGCATCGTTCCGCTCTTCAAGCGACAGATCGCTCGCGGCGGTCCGGTGACAGTGACCCACCCGGAGATGGAACGCTACTTCATGACCATCCCCGAAGCGGTACATCTAGTATTGCAAGCTTCAAGTATGGGTAATGGGGGAGAGCTGTTCGTGCTGCGTATGGGTGAGCAGGTGCGCATCCTTGATCTGGCCGAGGACCTGATTCGTCTGTCCGGATTGGAGCCAGGGAAAGATATCCCAATTGTATTTACCGGCATTCGTCCAGGCGAGAAGCTGAGCGAGAAGCTTTGGGATAAGGGTCTGGAGTATCAATCCACCAAACACCCGGACATCATGCAGGTCGAGAACGGTGGGTTCCTGGAGGGGGATACGCTAGACGCGGCAGTCGAGGAATTGGTGCGTCTGGCCAGGGAAGGCGACCCGCAGGCGATCGTAGGCTTGCTCAGCGAACGGGTGCCAGGAAGTGTTTTGGGTCAAGTTCCCCCACCGGACCTCACCTCTGTTCTATAGATATTTCCAATAACACAATCGTTTTATATAGGAAGTCGACTTCCGACTTCTTTTTCGCTCACGGCGCATTCGAGAATGTAGACGAAATGTCTTTTCATAGTCTTATTGTAACTACTCACCCTCCCTCAGGTTTAGATGTTGTTTTGACATAGAATCGTGTCTCGACCGGATATTCAAACCAATAAATGCTCTCAGTCATAACCTGCGGGAGGGTAGGCTGAGTAGTCACGTCTTATTCACACTAACCTATTTCCTCATTTCCCAAAACCTATTAATCGCCCAGAGCGGAGGGCCGAGCCTGAGACATTGGTCAAGCATAGAACAGGCTTCATTTATAGCGAGGCCCGTAGTAGAAGGGCGTCCTTCGACTGCACTCGCTGCTTGCGCAGCTCCCTCCGCTCTGGATGCCCTTCTACTTTTATCGCCGCTTTCGCGGCTCGTGGAGCCGAAGGTCCTGAGTATAGTCGAAGGGCTCAGGATGCTTTTCGACTTCAGCCTGAGCTTCGCTCAGACTTCCGCTCAGGATGCTTTTCGATTTCATCTTGAGTAATGTAGAAGGAAAGGGTCCCTGAAACGAAGTATCTTTCTGAGTCTTATTCAACCCACCTTCTTTTCCCAAAACCTATTAATCGCCCAGAGCGGAGGGCCGAACCTGAGCTATATGTCAAGCATAGAACAGGCTCCATCTAAGGCGAGGCCCGTAGTCGAAGGGCGTCCTTCGACTGCACTCGCTGCCTGCGCAGCTCCCTCCGCTCTGGATGCCCTTCTACTTTTATCGCTGCTTGCGCAGCTCCTGGAGCCGAAGGTTTTGAGCCTGTCGAAAGGCTCACCGCTGACGCGGTTCGCGAAGCCGAAGGGCTCAGGATGCTTTTCGATTTCATCTTGAGTAATGTAGAAGGAAAGGGTCCCTGAAACGAAGTATCTTTCTGAGTCTTATTCAACCCACCTTCTTTTCCCAAAACCTATTAATCGCCCAGAGCGGAGGGCCGAGCCTGAGCTATATGTCAAGTGTAACAGGCTTCATTTATGGCGAGGCCCGTAGTCGAAGGGCGTCCTTCGACTTCAGCCTGAGCTTCGCTCAGGCCTCCGCTCTGGATGCCCTTCGACTGCACTCGCCACTTCGTGGCTCGTGGAGCCGAAGGTCCTGAGTATAGTCGAAGGCCTCAGGATATGCCTGCGCTGACTGGACGAAGACCACGAAGCCCCTACGCTTTGCTACGGGGTGCTCCGCGAGTGGTCTTGGCATTAGTAGCTGCGACTTTAGTCGCCAGCGAAACGAGGCGACATTGAAAGCGATGGAAAGGCTATTTTATGAGTACATAAGTTACCTGATTGAGGTGCCCGGCACTTGCAAGTGAGAGTATCAAGGCGTCAATGATGTGTCGAAAACAATGGTTTCAGCTTTCCAATGGAATAGTATAAGTGCCGGGCACCTTTTCTAGGTGATAAGTCGGTACTGGGTCCTTCGGAAAACTCGGGCTACATCCTAATCTAAACCGAATCAAAAAACTATGTCGAAGGTGAGTTTTGCAGTCGAAGGATGTCATTTGACCTTTCGAACCTTCGGCTGCGATTCCCTTGATTGCGCTCGGGACAAGCAGAGCAAGTTTGTTCCATGCCTCCGCGTAGAATCCCTAAGGGGCGGGGTGGTTTTTCGGGTTTAATCGTTAGATTTCCTCAACCCTGATGTAGCTAGCTCCAGCTGTCGTACCTGCTACAAGTGCTTGATTTAATTCACAAGAATGAGTCGTAAATTGTATTGAGATTCTTTTTGTGAGAAATTAAAATCTCAATAGCATCTAGATGCATTGTGCATAAAGGATAATCACCTAGCCTTCGGCAGATATTTAAATTTGATAATGGGTCAACTCTTTCTATATCTGATGAGTTGGATAGCTGAGTAAGCGATTGCAACCATTGTTATGACCGCCGATATCCATAGAATTGACGTGTAGGTTGGATCGGGGAGTGATATTATTTGAATATCTAGCTGCAATATTCTTTCGGGGATAGGGAGAGCTCGAGCTAAGTTCTCAATTCGCCACATCCGGGCATGTTGCAGTAGGTCTTGGCCGAAGATGAGGAAAAGGCAAAGGTAGATCACTCGTTCTTTCAGCCTGGGTAGTCTTTCTGCCATCCAACCCTGAGCATAGATAGATGCCAGAATAATGAGCATTGTGATAGGCATGATCAGAAAGCGTGAAGGAACACGTTCAAGACTGACGAATGGAATTGGAAGACTTTGGATAGGCAGATAGATATAACCGAGGGAAAAAATGGCCAAAAATCCTCCTGGGATATAGAGTGGCAGGTACTTGAAGAGCATGTTTTCATTGCGGTTTCTTCGCAGGAAAGGGTAGAGTCCAAAGAAAAGGATAAAGACTAAGCCAACGAGTCCTATATACATATCTTGTTCCCACCAACCCATCGGTCTTCCTCTTATGGCTTCATAGGGGGAGTAATCTGCAATCATGCCAGCAAAGATCTCCGTAAGGGATAGGTAACCAGGGAAGAATCGTTGCTTAATTGTTGCATATTGCAGAACTGCTGGTAGAAGCCGGAAAGCAGTAAGTAGGATGGTCAAGATCAACGATTTTAGAATAGGTTGGCGGTGAGGCTTCGAAATCACTAAGAGGATAGCCAGAAATATAATGCACCAGACAAAGATGTGTACGGATCCCTGTATTATGACCCCAAACAGAATTAACCCCGTCCAAATTGCCCAACTTTTTCCATAATTGTTTTCAAAAAGATGTAGAAGTTGTAAAAAGAAAAATGGCAGGAAGTAGAAGCCAAGCCACATTGAGTGACCAACGCTCATGTGTGTGAGTATGTGACCATTAAATCCTAACAATAAGATCAGGACGCCGAAAATAAAGGGTGAGAGATTGTACCTTTGTTTAATTTTAATGCACCCAATGAATCCGATAGTGAAAAGTATCAGTGTATTGATAAGTACAAAAGGTCCCGGTTCTAAAAATCTTAGGAGAATGATCTGTGGTGATAGAACTGTCTCAGGGTTAGTCATAAACCGATCTGGCGTATTGGTAACAGATGTGGAATGGAGTGGGATGATTCCATCAGTTACAGCTTGTTTGAGGATCGAATAATAACCCCACTCTTTGGGCCAGTCATGAATCATAAATTGGATCTGTCCTCCATTTAAAAAGAAAATCCATACTGTAAGACCACCTAGGAGGAGAGCAAGTATCCAGCCCCACTGTAAACACCGTTGCCATCGAAGCAATCGAGATTTGGTTGGTAGAAAGAGTGCATCAGTTACCAACGTGAATAATGAAATGAAACCCTTTTCGAATTTTCCAGTCCAATTTTTCATAAGGTGTTTCTCCACGGGTATTGGACGATGGCTGCATTACCCACATAGTCGCTTACTTTAGATATTAATTGACTTACTTAAAATCTCCAAAAGCAAGTTGACAGCTTTTTCAACGTCATTCATGTCAACCATTTCTGACGGTGTGTGGATGTAACGGCAGGGGATGGACAGGCAGCCGGCGGGGACACCAGCACGGGTCAGCTGGATAGCGGCTGCATCCGTGGAGCCACGCTGGAGTACTTCAAATTGGTGGGGGATGCCAGCCTCTTCTGCTCTGCTGACCATTAAGTCGACGATCCTTGGGTCGGAAATCATCCGCTTGTCACGCACTTTGATCGCCGGCCCACCCCCTAGCACGACGGCCATT
Source organism: Anaerolineae bacterium (assembly GCA_030605795.1). Classification (GTDB taxonomy): domain Bacteria; phylum Chloroflexota; class Anaerolineae; order Anaerolineales; family E44-bin32; genus DUEZ01. The sequence goes on from JAUWHR010000081.1 coordinate 9,157, forward strand.
TTGACCCCGCGGGGAGTGTCACCAGTGAGAGTGACATCGACGGCGATGGCCAGGTCGGGATCTAAACCGAAGGCTGCGGGACCCGCTCCGCGTAAGCCCACTTCTTCCTGAACCGTGAAGGCAAACTGAACCTCGTGTTGGGGGCGCTTCATTTGTCGGAGGGTCTCGATCAATATTGCTACGCCAATCCGGTCATCCATGCTTTTCGCCACCAGTCGATCACCTAGCGCTATAAAACTGCGGTCGAAGGCGCCCATATCGCCGACTTTCACCGGACAATCCTGGGCTGAGCTTACGCCGAAGTCAAGGTATAGGTTCTCGAGGCGAGGTGGCTTCTTGCGTTCCGAGCGCTGTTCAACTCCGATCACGGCCATGGTTCCATCTTCAAAGCGGACCCGGTGGCCGACGCAGGTTTCCAGGTTCACCCCGCCGAGGGGGTGGAAGCGGGTGAAGCCTTCTTGATCAATATGAGAGATAATAATCCCAATCTCGTCCATGTGGGCCGCGAGCATCAATTTAGTCCCCCCGCCAGGATTCACGATGGCGTGTAGGCCGCCCATGGGTGAGATTGTCATTGAATCGACATGGTCTTCAATCTCAGCTTGTACCAGCTGGCGCACGGCTTCTTCTCGTCCAGATGGGCCCCAGGTTTCTACTAGTCGCTTGATCAAGGTTTTCACAGATGCCTCCTGTTTTTTATTGTCGTGGTATTTTCCTTATGATAGCAAATTTCCTTAGCGCCCAGAGCGGAGGGCCGTCCTTCGACTACAGTCGCCGCCTTCGCGGCTCCTTCCGCTCAGGATTCACAGCGACTGTGATCGCAGGGCGTCCTTCGACTACGCTTCGCGGAGCAGAAGGTCCCGAGCTACGCCGAGGGGCTCTGGATGCCCTTCGACGCAGGCGACCGGTCGAAGATGCCGGACGTTCGTCCCGGTGAATTTATCGGAGGTGATTTCCCCGGACCGGTCGCCCCGACAGATCGAAATGAACCGATATTGTGTAGGGGCGGACGGCCGTCCGCCCTTACTTAATCACATTAACCCATTTCCCCAAACCTATTAATCGCCCAGAGCGGAGGGCCGAGCCTAAACAATTTGTCATGTGTAATAAGCCTCATCTAAGGCGAGGCCCGTAGTCGAAGGGCGTCCTTCGACTACGCTCGCTGCATACGCAGCTCCCTCCGCTCTGGATGCCCTTCGGCTCCGTCTAGGGTCTCAGGATACTTAGCTTAGGGCGCTGATATTGCCCCTACTACTCGCATTCCTCACTCGCGGATAGGCAAATGATACTTCAACAACCATACCTCAGTCTCTTTTCAGCAATGAAGGCCTCATACGTGAGATGGCAGCATGGATCAACCGCACGCTATTGCGCCAATCGGCCAGGCTGGCAATGCTGGCTGCAGTGTGTAAGTGCCGGCCAGGCACCGAGACCGAAATGCTGGGAATGCCCTCTCGCGCCAGGTGGATGGCGCCGGCGTCTGTTCCACCCCCGCCAGGCTGGCGTATCTGATAGGGGATTCCTTCAGCTTCGGCAGTCTCAATTAACAGGCGCAGCAGGCGCGGATCCCCAATCGTCGCTCGGTCGGCGACGTAAATCGCCGGGCCGGCGCCCAAGCGAGTGTTATACGACACGTTTTCCTCACCATTCCAAGTCGGTAGATCATTTGCCGGTGTGCAGTCCATGACGATAGCAACATCCGGATTGAGGGCGTGAGCTGCAACACGCGCTCCACGTAAGCCGACTTCCTCCTGAACGGTGAAGGCGGCCAGTAGGTCGATACCATGTGGGGGCTCACGGAGCAACTCGATTAAGCTAGCCACTCCCAGTCGGTCATCGAGCGCCTTGGCGCGAATAGTGGGGCCGAGGCGGAGGAAGGAGGTGGCAAAGGACGCCCACATACCAGGTTTGATACTTTTCAAAGCAGTTTCCTTTGAATCAGCGCCGATATCGATGCGCAGCGTATCGAGCTCGGGGGTACGCTTGCGCTCCTCAGAGGTCGTCAGGTGGATGGGCTTGGCGCCGATCACCCCGGGTATGCGATCCGGTCCCACCCAGACCGGTTTTCCAAGCAATTGGCGCGTGTCTATGCCGCCCACGCGATCAAAGCGCAGGTAGCCGTCTTTATCAACCGCCACAATCATCAAGCCTACCTCATCCATATGAGCGGCGAGCATGACCCGCATGCGGTTCCGTCCCGATCCGCGCCGGGTGACCAGCAGGTTGCCTAGTGCATCAACTCGGACATCATCAGCGTGAGACTCGACTTGATCGCGCACAATTTGACGCACTGGACCTTCGTTGCCAGAGACGGCGACGGCCTCGGTTAGCTGCTGCAAGATCCGAAGGTGACGGCGATTAACGCGGGTGGAGGGGATGAATTGAGTAGCCATTATCTAATCCCAAGTGATCTGATCAACGAATTCGGGTTCCAGGCCGGCGACGAATTCAGCGAGGAGTCGGCCCGTCCGGCGGATGTCTATCAGCGACACGACCTCAACTGGAGTGTGCATGTAGCGCAGCGGGATGCTTACCACACCGGTGGGTATCCCTTCGGCGGCGAGCTGCAGTGCGTCAGCGTCGGTGCCGGAACGCCTTGGCATAACCTCGGTAGTTAATGGTATTTCGCTCCGTTCCGCCGCTTGCTTGATCGCTCTGTGGATGGCGGGGTGGATGGTGGGTCCCCATCCGTTGGTAAGCTCCTTGCCAAGGGGATATGTCTTATGCTCGGCTGAGCCTGGACTATACCCAAAGGTGACATCCACAGCCACCGCCACATCTGGACGCAGGGCAAAAGCCGAGGTTATCGCCCCGCCAAATGTCTCTTCTTCCTGAGTAGTAGCAACAGCTACCAAATCCCAGAGATGCTCCCGGGTTTGGAGTTCTCGAAGACATATGGTTAATGCGGCTATAGAAGCCCGGTTATCGAGTGAGTGGCCGGCCAGGTTTTTCGCTCCTAGCTCGAGTGGTGGTTGAGCAAATGACACCGGATCTCCCGGTCGGACAAGGCGAGCAACTCGGCGCGGGGGGAGACCGAGGTCAACCAGGAGGTGCTCCAATGCTACAGGATCTTTATCTTTCCCCTCGGGCAGGCATGCAGCCGGCGGTTGGAGGATGAGCCCTGGTAAGTCCTTCCGACCGTGGACGATGACCGGTTGTCCGGGTAGGACGCGGGCGTCGATCCCGCCGATGGCAGTCAAGCGTAGGAACCCATCGACGACCTGATTGACCATTAAACCGATAGCGTCCATGTGGGCTGCGATCAACACGCATGGACGGGGATCGGGACCAGAACCGCGCTTCAGCGTGTGCAGGCTTCCCAATCGGCTGAGTTCTATCTTGTCGACGAGTGGTTCCCATGCTTCACAGATGCGCTCGTGGACCGAGCTCTCAAAACCTGAAAGCCCGGGGAGCTGGATCAAGTCTTTCAGTAATGGAAGAATTTCGTCTGGCATAGATGATCCTTGGGATTTGTCATGTTGAAGTGTTTCAGTCATGGTTAACCATTATTTATTGGTGTGGGCGATGAGGTTACAGGTGTCTCGCTGGGGGTAGAGCTAATAGTCGGCGTAACCGTCGCAGTGTCGGTTGGTATCGTGGTGGGGGTGTCGGTCGGGATGGGTTGAGTCGGCGTCGTGGTGAACGTTGGCGCGAGTGTGTAGCTTGGCGTGGGAGAGGGTGGAATAAATCCGGTGGGGGTGATAGTAGGCGTCTCAGTGACCGTCGGTGTTGTTGTGGAGGTTGAAGGGGTTACATGGATAGGAGTGTCCGATGGCCCGGGTTGGGTCAGCGTTGGCGTGATGGTAGTATCGGAGGGTGCACGACGGATGGCGACCACGCCGGCGCAATAGCATGGTATCGTAGCCAGGATGACGCTTATTAAAACAACGAATAACCGGCGGCGGGGAATCAGCATGTTAGGACTGGGAACCGTAGCTCTGGTTTGATCTTACCAGGGATGAAATTCAACAGCAAGTGTGGTCGGTGCTGGTTTATGTTGTCTACCGATTGAGCGTGACATATAATCGAATCGAGGTCATCCAACGAAAAGGGGCGAGTACATTGAGCGACCAGACTATACAACCATCACTTGAAGAACATCTGTTGCGTATGAGCAGGCGGGCGGAGGAGTTGCGTGGCCGCCTCGCTTCCCATCGGGCGACGTTGGTACGCGCCCACGTTGATCTGCCAGAAGGGGTTCTCGAAGGCTTGCGACAGATCAGCGGTACGCTTCTCCTGCTGCTAAAAACTGTTAAGGAGCATGAGCAGGACCGACGCAATTTGCGGGCGTTGGCAGAGATCGGGCAGGTGGTTAACTCGTCATTGGACACGAAGACGGTTCTGAACGAGGTGATGGACACTATTATCCGCCTGACTGGCGCGGAGCGCGCTTTCCTCATGCTCCGTAATGAACTAGGGGAGATGGAGATTAATGTCGCCCGTAATTGGGAGCGGATGTCGCTTGAATCCGGCGAAATCGAGATAAGTCGCACCATCATTAAACGGGTCGTGTTGCAGGGTGAAGCGGTATTGACCACCAACGCCCAGACGGACCCACGCTTTGGCAGGCAGGAGAGCATCGTCGCATACAATCTGCGCTCAATCCTTTGCATTCCGCTTAAGGTGAAAGGGGAGCTGACCGGTGTGATCTACGCAGACAACCGGGTGCGGGAAGGTCTTTTCACCGAGAAGGAGCGTTCGTTGCTCTCAGATTTTGCCAATCAAGCGGCGGTGGCATTGGAAAACGCCCGGCTATTTGAGTCTGTGCGTCGGACCCTGGACGAGGTGATCGAGCTTAAGAACCTGATGGAGGATGTCTTCACCTCAATTGCCAGTGGGGTGATAACTGCCGATGTCGATGGTACGATTACCCTCTGCAACCCGGCGGCGGAGGCGATCCTGGCCACTCCGAAGAAAGCGATTTTAGGGACTTCGCTGCGCGAACTGCTCGAGCCCCTCTCCCCCGATTTGCTGCAGAAAGTGATTGAGGTTGAGCAGGCCGATCAACGCTTTATCGGACTGGAAGTTGAGCCTGTCATAGGAGAGCGGGGAGAGGTTAATCTCAGCTTGAATATCACTCCCCTGAAGACCGCCGACAGGACGACCCGTGGTGTGACGATCGTGGTCGATGACCTGACCGAGAAGCGACGTCTGGAAGCTCAGCGTCGTTTGTTTGAACGGATGGTATCACCGGCGGTGATTGACCAACTCGACCCCGACAGTTTGCATTTAGGCGGCAGCCGAACAGAGATAACCACCTTGTTCGCTGACATCCGCGGGTTCACCGCCTTCAGCGAAACAACTGATCCGGAGACTCTGGTGGGTGTGCTGAATGGTTTTCTGGCTACCGCGGCTGAGGCGATCCTCAGCGAAGAGGGCACCATCGACAAGTTCCTGGGCGACGCGGTGATGGCGTGGTTCAACGCGCCGATCCCACAGCCGGATCACACCTTACGAGCGGTGCGGGCCGCTCTCGCCATGCAGCAAGCTGTGTTAAAGCTTCATCAGGCGCTGCCGGAGGAGTTCCGCCTGTATTTTGGAGTGGGGATCCACTATGGAGAAGCGCTGTTGGGTTTGGTTGGCACCCAACGGCGTCTTGAATACACTGCCATCGGCGACAGCGTGAACACAGCCAGGCGGCTGCAGGAAAACGCTGCCGAGGGCCAGATCCTGATCAGTCAGCAAGCTGCAGAAAGGGTTAGTGGTTTAGTAGAGCTTGTTGAAGTCGATCCTATCCACGCTGAGGGAAAAGAGCAGCCGATTGTAGTTTACGACGTGGTGGGGTTGCTTCAGACCAACTCATCGGCGTAGGCGAACAGCACCGGTGTACCGCCGGTGTGCCAGAATAGCACCCGCTCCTCTGACCCGATTTCACCACCACGGATGAGGTCAATCAGTCCTCCTGCTGCTCGGCCGGTGTACACCGGATCGAGCAATAGGCCTTCCTGTTGAGCGAACAACTTGATTGCATCGCGTTCCAGATCGCTCATCACCCCGTAGCCACCCCCTAAATAGGAATCGTTGACCTCTACCTGGTCGGCAGTGACCTCAAACGAGTGGTTGAGCAAGGCGCTGGTCTCGGTCGCCAGGGCGGCGATCCGTGGTTTGATTTTATCTGCCGTTGGGTCGACGCTGATCCCGGTAATTTTGCCCGTGTAACCGTGCAGACGTGCTCCGACGATCATCCCGGCTTGGGTCCCGCCTGAAGAGGTGGCTAATACGATTCGGTCTATGGGAGTGTCTTGATTTATAAACTCCGCCATGGCGGCCGAGTATGCGGAAGCGCCCACTGGGTTTGAACCGCCATAGGGGATGAGGTATGGCTGCTGACCGTCGGAACAGGCTTGCTCGAAGGTCTCTTGGAGGGCGATATCAGGATGCTTATCCTCGGTCCAAACGATTTGAGCACCGAGCAGTTGGTCGAGAAGGGTGTTGCCGGTTGTGGTCTGGGGCGGGTTGCCAGTGAGCACTAAAATGCAATCGAAGCCCTGACAAGCGGCGGCGGCAGCCGTCTGCCGGCAATGGTTGGATTGGACCGCGCCGCGGGTGATTAAAGTCTGGGCGTTTTGTGCCTGCGCTTCAGCCAGTAGAAATTCCAGCTTGCGGATCTTGTTGCCGCCGAAGGCTAAACCGGTCATGTCGTCGCGCTTGACCCACAACTGCGGTCCGCCAAGTTCAGTGCTTAGGCGAGGTAAGGGATGGATGGGGGTGGGAAGGTGAGCGAGTTTCACCCGGGGGAGGGGAGGTCCATTCATTGGAGGCTCCTGGGAATGGAATTATTTTGTGATTGATGTAATAGTCCTTGACCTATTATATGCGAGGAAGTGGTTGTTGGGTCTAGATTCTGGTCTGACACACAGGTCCGACCCTACGTTCATGTGGTGAATGTCGTCGGTTTGTAGGGGCGCACCGATGTGTGCGCCCGGTTCTTGGGGATGTGTAGTAGGGGCGGACGGCCGTCCGCCCCTACTTGGGATTAATGAAACCTTACCCTCCCGCGGTCAATCGAGATGCCGTCGGGTCTGAGCACGCCCTTTAAGACGAAGGATGCTCATCAGACGCGGCTTAGCGATGGTGTATAACCAATAGGGCACTGTGCGAACGGGGAAATCCCAGGCGCCGATGGTGCGCACAAAGCGCGCGCCAAAACCAATTTTAAAGCGGTAGACGCCCCACATTGGATCTTGTGGATTGATTTGGTCTGGCGCACCCCAGAAATCATAGGTCGTGCATCCTTGTTCCTTCGCCCATATGATGGCTTCCCACTGAAGTAAGTGGTTGGGCATCTTCTCGCGATGGGAGGGGCGTGACATACCATACATGTAGGTGGCTACCTCTCCAAAGCGATAGACGATCAAGGCCGCTACCGGTTCGCCCTCCACCAGGGCCACGAAGGGCTGCGCTAGTCCGGCACTTAAGAAAGCCCCCCAGGCGTCCTGATAATATTCAGGATTGCGGATGACAAACTTGTCCCGCACCGAAGTTTCAGCGTACATCCGGTATAGCAGGTCGAAGTCATTCTGTTCGCCACGTCGGACCTGAACACCACGGCGACCTGCCAGACGGATGTTGTAGCGAGTTTTTTGTTTCATACCCGCCAGTAGGTCGTCTTCGGTAAGTTGTAGATCTAAAGTGAGTGTATTGCGAAATTGAATTTGCTCGGTCGACTCACACCAATCGGTTGCCAGAAGGTCCTCGACGACCGTCTGACCTAGGGGATCTTCCTCCGACTCCTTTTCGCTGGGGATGCCATAGCCGAGCGGTAGGCCGGGGTCAATCTTAAGTGAGATGGCGCCACGTTCAACAGCCAGGGCTGCAAGGTCGGCTAAAACCAATTGACGTAGGTCCTGGTCTGACCAATCCAGGACCGGACCACGGGGACAATACATAACCGCGAATCGATCGCCAAGGCCTGGTAGGGAGAGATCTCGCCGCAGCACCTGGGCGGCGGCTCGTGGTCTCCCAGTGCTGTCGCGCCAAACCAGTCTTTCCGCCTGCCAGCCGTATTTACTTTTCAATTGACCCCACTCCCAGGACTGAAGCAGGTGGCCACCCTCGAGGTTGGCGACCAGGCGATTCCAGGCGGTGAGGTCATGTACGGACGTTGGCTTCATCGTAGTGTGTCAATTATAACGTCGTGAGGTCAACTCGCTGTAAATCCAATACAGGGAGGGATTATAAGGTCGGTCCCAAGCGCCTGCTGAGCGCACTAACTCACCACCGAAGCCGCGTTTGAAACGATATACCCCCCAAAGCCCATCCCGGCGGGTGGTGAATTCGGCTTCCAACGTCTCCCGGCTCTCATCAGGCACACCCCAAAAGTCGTATTGGGTGCAACCGCGAGATCGAGCCCATCGCATGGCTTCCCACTGCAGCAGATAATTTGGCATGAGGTTGCGGTGCAGGGTTGTCGAGGCGCCATAGAAATACCAGGCGCGATTTCCTCGAGCGAAGACCATCAGCGCTGCCAGGGGCAAACCTTCATACTCGGCGACGAATATCTGGCAGGCGCCATCCGGGTGGAACAGACCGTAGGCGCGCTGGTAGTAAGCTGAGATGTGAGCGCCGAAGCGATCACGGGCTGCAGTTTCCTGTATCATGCGCCCGAAGCCTTCGAGGTCATCCCAGGGTCGTACAGTGACCCCTTTGCGCGATGCCAGGCGGACGTTATAGCGTGTTTTCTGGTGCATGCGCCCCAGGATCTGTTCTTCATCACCCTGGAGATTGACGATCAGCGTTTGGCGGGGCTGTATGTTGTGGTGGCTGGGTTTAAAGCCATGAGCTCGCATTCTTTCCGCCAGCTTTGGGTCCCAATCAGCATCAGGCTCGATCTTAAGTACGAAAGCCCGTCGTTGCCTGCAGAGTGCACTGAGTTGGGGGAGTAGAGTCGGGAGCCATTCACCGACCGGACCTTTTGGGATGTAGGCCAGCGTCAGTCCCAGTGGGAATCGGCGGAAGAGAACCTGCGCGCCGCAATCATCAACCTTTAGGTGTTCAATATCCCATCCATAGGGGGATTTGAGTTCGCCCCATTGAGTCGTCTGTAGCAAGTGAGCTTCAGGGTGCTCGGTGAGGTATGCCTTCCACTCGGTGAGCGATAGATTAGGGGTCACGGCGGCATTATACCATCGCGTGGGTTACCTCATGTATATGTTTCACTATCGTCTGGACTCATAGCATCATGCCTGACAATCTTTGACGCTCGGTGGTGTACATGATAAGCTTCTCACTATCTATTGGACTGTGAGACCCATGGCTTGTGACTTTGGCTGTAGGAGAGCGTTCGTCTGCGCTCGTGCCCATCAAGACGCGCATTGGTTATCGATCAGAGGTCGGACGAGCACCGGAAAGGTTCGAGAGCGTTCCTGACCATGCGTTTATACAAGTTGCTCGAAGATCAACCGGAACTTATCTTCGGCGGTCTGCCTGATCTTGAGATCATGGCGCTGATTGCTGATTCGCGCCAGGTGGTTCCTGGAGCGCTGTTTATCGCCGTGAGGGGGAGCGTATCCAATGGTCACAACTACATTCCCGACGCAGTAGCTCGCGGCGCAGTTGCGGTTGTGGGCCAGGAACCCGATCCAGGATTGGGGGTTCCCTATCTGCGGGTTTCTGACTCAAGGATGGCGTTGGCCCGTTTGGCTGCTGCCTGGCATGGCAACCCGGCGCGGAAGCTGGTCATGATCGGAGTGACCGGAACAGATGGAAAGACGATAACCGTCAACTTACTGTTCCATATCCTGCAGGCGGCGGGATTGCCCGTCGGGATGATCACTACTGTCAATGCTGTGATTGGTGATCGTACTCTGGCAACCGGCCTTCACGTCACTACACCGGATGCGCTCGAGGTCCAGAAGTACTTGGCGCAGATGGTTGAATCAGGGATGACCCATTGCGTGCTGGAAGCGACCTCCCACGGACTGGCACAGCGTCGTGTGGCTGCCTGTGATTTCGATTTGGCCGTGGTGACCAACATTACCCACGAGCATATCGACTACCATGGCTCGTTCGAGGCTTACCGCCAGGCCAAAGGCCAGCTGTTCACCTGGCTGGGGGAGGGTTCAGCCAAGGTTGACGGGCCTATCAAGACCGCGATTCTTAACCGTGACGACAGTTCCTATGAGTATTTGCAGCGGATCACCCCGGTGCGCCAGGTGACTTACGGACTTGGTCCTGGAGCGGATGTGACTGCGGACGAGGTGGTCAGCGGTGCAGATGGACTGCGATTCACCATCCACGGCCAAGGCTACAACCTGCCGGTACGAAGCGCGTTGATCGGGAACTACAACCTGGGTAACTATCTGGCTGCGTTTTCTACTGCTGTACTTGGGCTGGGGCTGCCGCCTGAGACCGCGGTCCGGGGGATTGCTAGGCTGAAGCAGGTACCGGGCCGCATGGAGGTTATCGATCTCGGACAGCCGTTCACCGCCATAGTTGACTTCGCTCATACGCCCAATGGCCTGCGTCAGGCGTTGGAGACTGCACATGGTTTGACCATGGGACGGGTGATCGCCGTCATCGGCTCTGCAGGCTTACGCGACCGTGAGAAGCGCCGTATGATGGCCGAAGTCTCGGCTGAATTGGCTGACCTGACCGTGCTAACGGCCGAGGATCCGCGTACAGAGTCATTAGAGGCGATTCTGGATGAAATGGCAGCCGGCGCTCGGGCGCAGGGTGGGTCGGAAGGTACAACTTTTGTCCGCATACCCGACCGTGGCCAGGCGTTACGCTTCGCTGTACGTCAGGCTGGTCCGGGCGATCTGGTAATTTCCTGTGGCAAAGGTCACGAGCAGTCGATGTGTTTTGGTGAGGTTGAGTATCCTTGGGATGATCGGGTCGCCCTTAGGGCAGCGCTGGCTGAACACCTGGGGGTTGATGGTCCATCCATGCCCCGCCTGCCTACAAGTTCCTGAACCGGATTAAATAAACCCATATATTTTGTAGGGGCGGACGGTCGAAGATGCCGGCCGTTCGTCCTGGTGAATTTATCGGGGGTAATTTCCCCGGTCGAAGATGCTGGCCGTTCGTCCCGGTGAACTTATCGGGGGTGATTTCCCCAGCCCGGTCGCCCCTACAGATCGAAACGTACCAATATTATGTAGGGGCGGATGGTCGTCCGCCCCTAGTGCGCCTGTAAGCGTGCATAGTCAGAGAGGTGGAAGTCCTCTTCAGGCATACGCTCTCCGGTCTGTAACCGAATGTAACTGCGTCACCGAGAGGTGAGGTGGAGAGCAACAGGAGGTGAATGACCAGTCCATA
>JAUWHR010000073.1 GCA_030605795.1 Anaerolineae bacterium
CGGATTGATCAACTATTGAAGGAAAGCGAGCTGCAGCCGCGTAAGCAACGCTACACGGCTCGCCGGATCTATCGGCTGATCCGCAACGAGGGTTTTCAGGGCAGCGAAAGCACGGTACGGCACTACGTGGGGCAGAGGCGCAAAGCGATGCGGCGTCCAAATGTCTATCTGCCACTAGAATTCGACCCCGGCCAGGATGCACAGATGGATTGGTATGAGGCGATCGTGGAAATGGCTGGGGAGCGACAGACGGTGCAGCTGTTCGTGATGAGGCTAAACCACTCACGGGTCCGCTTTGTGATGGCTTTTCCATTCAAGAAGCAGGAAGCCTTCTTCGAGGGACACATTCAGGCGTTTCATTTCTTCGGCGGGACGCCGAGGCGTATCACCTACGACAACCTCAAGACCGCGGTGTACCGGATCCTGAAGGGGCGCAACCGTCAGGAACAAGAAGCATTCATTGCCTTCCGAAGCTATTACCTGTTTGAGAGCAACTACTGTACTCCGGGTGAAGGACATGAAAAAGGCGGAGTAGAGAGCGACGTCGGCTACACACGGCGCAACTTCCTGACACCCATACCGAAAGTGGGGTCCTTCGCGGAGTTGAACGAGCACTTGCAACGGGAGTGTCTGCAGGACACAAACCGGCGGATGAGGGGCCAGGAGCAGACGATAGCTGAGATTTGGGAGGTTGAGAAGGCACAGCTTCTTCCTCTTCCGGCAACAGACTACCCGGCCTGTATCAGCCGTCCGGTGAAAGCCAACCCCTACAGCCAGGTTAACTTCGAAACCAATCGCTACTCAGTCCCAGCGGAATACGTAGGGCGCCAGTTGGTGCTGAGAGCTTACCCCTTCCGGGTGGAAATACTGTTTCTGGACAAAGTGATTTCCAGCCACGAGCGCTGCTTTGAGCGGGAAAAGGATATCATCGATCCTTTGCACTATTTAGTGCTGCTCTCGCAGCGTCCTGGCGCATTTGAGCATGCTGTTCCGATCCGCCGCTGGCGGAAGACATGGCCGCCGGTGTATGAGAGGCTGTTGGAAACCCTCCAGGATCGCTGGCCAGACGGCCGCGGCTTGAGGGAATTCATCGCCATTCTCAAGCTCCATCGAGAGCACCAGGCGCAGGAAATGGAGCAGGCGATTAGAACTTGCCTTAAACAAGGTTCCCCCCGACTTGAAAGCATACAGCTTCACCTATACCGCAAGCGGATCCCCGAATTGTTAGCAGCGCCATTGGACCTGGAAGGGCGTCACAAACTGCAGGGTATCGGTGAACAGCCGCTGAGCCTTGGACAGTATGACCGTTTGCTGCGGGTGAGGTAAGCGATGGAAAACAATGCGCTTCTAGAAACTCACCTGCGTAAATTGCGGCTTCCGACTTTCCAGGAGAATTACGCTAAATTCGCGTCAGATGCGGTTCAGAATAATCGGGACCACGTGCGCTATCTGCTGGCTTTGGCTGAAGTGGAAGTAACCCAGCGGGAACAGAACCAGCGCAAGCGGCGTATCAAGGCGGCTCGTTTCCCGGTACCCAAGGAACTGGCAGACTTTGATTTCTCGGCTATTCCCAGCCTTGACAAGGCCCGCGTACTGGACTTGGCTCGGGGCGAGTATATCGCCCGCCGTGAGGTCATCCTTCTAGTGGGTAACCCTGGTCTTGGAAAGACCCATCTGGCCATCAGCCTGGGACTGGCCGCCTGCCGCCAGGGGCACAAGGTACGCTTCTGGACCGCCGCAGGATTGGTGAACGAATTGCTCCAGGCTCAGGATGAGCTTCGCCTGCATAGGTTCATTGCCTCTGCGCTCAAGCTCAAACTGGTGGTCTTGGACGAGTTGGGGTTCATCCCCTTCACGCCAAACGGTGCCCAGGCGCTGTTCACTTTCTGCTCGGAGCTCTATGAGAGAGTGGCGATGATCGTGACTACCAACCTGAAGTTTGCCGATTGGACGCAGGTGTTCGGAGACGAAAGACTTACTGCCGCTTTATTGGATCGTCTCACCCATCACGCTCACATCCTGGAGCTGGTGGGTGAATCCTATCGCTTTCGACAGCGAATGGAACAGGAAGTGGGTTAATCCGATGTTGATGTGGATCTACGGGTGGGTCCATTTTCGATTGCCAAATGGGTTCATTTTCGACTGCCACATCGAGACTCAATAGCACGAGGTGGTCTCATTTTCGATGATCAAATGGGCGCGTTTTGGATTGACAAAAACAAGCTGCAAGGTTACCTGACAGCATGATCTGAGTATCTTCCTTTTTAACACGTTTGTGACAATTCCTTCATGGCTTTTATACAGCTTTGGCGTAATATCCTGACGCTAGTCATAACATCAAGGAGGTGTAATATAGCTGTTGGGTTTTGCCGCGAATGCGATACCCAGATCAACCTTGGGGAAAAGCCAGTTGTGGGACAAAGGGTGACTTGTTCAGATTGTGGATGCTACCTAGAAGTTGTTGATGTGGACCCGATCAGGCTTGATTGGGTATTCAATGACTACGATTCTGATGATAAGGATGATTAATATTGGGCGGAATTAAAAAGGTCAATTTTCGAACAAGACCTAGGACATTATAGCCTCGTAGTGAAATACTGAAAACAAGTTATGAAAATCTCATCTCAAACAGGTGAGATTTTCATATAGGGGCCAAATGATCAAATTGTTTTATGTTGTTAAATTCTCGGCTGAGCCGATAAAAAAACAAACCTGCGAATTACAAATTCGCTGGAAGCAAAGGGATTGCAGCCTAATCACTGGTCCCTGATCCCTGACCCCTTGGTCTCTCTAGGTCTGCCAAAAGCACATCAGCAAGCTCGGTCGTACTCTCCAGGATCAGGTCAGCCCCGGCGCGTTCAAGCTCACCTCGCTCGCCGAATCCACATAGGACGCCCACAGTTTGAGCTCCGGCGGCCACTCCGGCGCGGATGTCGACAGTTGTATCACCAACCATTAAGCAGGATTGAGGCGGTACATCCATCTGCTCCGCAGCCCACAGCACGGGGGCTGGGTGTGGCTTGGTCCGACGGTTGAGCGCCGACCCAAATGGAGTGTAGGCAGTAGCCACACAGCGGAAAAGTGCTTCCAAGTTGGTGGCGCGCAAGAAGGTCTCTGTGCTCCGCCGCTCGCGAGCGGTCACTATGGCCAGGGTGTACCGCGCCATGAGCGTTTCCAGAACTGCACGCATACCAGGGATCAACTGGAGATGTTGGGGGTTTGCTTCGCCCCGCATCCGATGAAGGGCATCCAGCATAGGTCTCAGGGCTTGGTCAAGGGATAAGCGGTCCAGTAGGCTAAGAATTGCATTGGTCGGCGTTTCGGCGGCCATCACCAATCGACGGGCGAGCGCTCTCCGTTTCTCTTCCTGATAAAGGAACCTCAATGGACGCAAGGCGTGGGCCAGGCGCTGGACGTAGGCGTCGTCCGTATCGACTAATGTGCCGTCGATGTCGAAACAAATAGCTTGGACGCGTTGGGGTTCAAACACGTTCTTCACTGCTGGCGAGCGGGGAAGGGTATGGCTTGGCGCAGTGCTCGACCGGTCTCGACGTCAGGCGCCAAGATCCACAGTGTTTGGTTGGAAAGACGCTCGATGAGGACGTAGCCAGCTTCACCAAGCCAGGTGGCTTCATAGGTAGAAGAGGTTTTTCGCTCCCCGAAGCGGGAATCGCCGTAGTCTCTGAAAGCGGCGTAAAATTCGTGTACGTCATGCATAGCATCCCATTGGGTCACGAGCACCATTGCACCCTGGTCGCTTCGGTTATTGTGGAAAGCCAGGTAGTAATCTCCCCCCCAGCCCTCGGCCCCTTCGACGGCAACCTCATTAGGTAAATGTTCGTTTAGTATCAATTGGGTATACCATTCCCCTAGTACGTTCCGGTCGATCTCGCGCCATTCGTCGCCGAGAGCGACATTCAAGTCAGGCACCTCGAGCCAGATTGGCGTGTCGGCGGGGTATCGCTCGGGGTGTAGGATCTGTTCGGTGGAGAGGGGCGGATCGAGATACACGTCGTCCACCGCTGCCCAGCCTCCATTTAGATAAAGTGCATGCACAAATCCGTAGCCGGTTATGTAGGGGAAGAGCAAATCCTGGCGCAAAAAACGGGGGGCTGAGTCGAAAACCGGGCTTTCGTAGCTGGCAGCGAATTCGAATAGGTCGGCCCAATCATCCTCGGTGGCATAGGTTCGAATCCATTGTTCCTCAAGCAAGGTGGCGTCGCCCTCCACCAGAGCCTGGATTGCTGCGCAACGTTCGCTATCTAACTCGCAGAGCTCATCGCTGTACCCTAACCCATCCTCCAGGTCATAGGTCTGGTCCTGGAGGCTGTGAGTGTACTCATGGGCGTAAGTTATGCGCTCAGGTCCGCCGAAGTCGGTTCCACAGATCACGGCTATCTGCTCGGTCTCGTCGTCGTAGTAGCCGGCCACCTGTTCGCTGTACAGGTCAACGTAGAAGTTCCAAAGGTCGAAGTCCGGCTCTAAAAGGCCTAGGAGGGCCAAGACGAGGGCATCGTCTACGGCTTCCTCCTGGGTGTAGTCGGCCAGGAAGTCGTCTATAACTTGCTGACGCAACTCATCCTGAGTGAGCAAGTCGAGCTCGACTGGGCGGATCGGCTGCAATCCTCGCAGGATCACTACCTGGTCCTCGATTTCATCCAACTGAGCGAGCACTTCGTCGTTCAGGTTGCAGCTTGGGATCTCCGTCGCGAGTGGTGTGCTCAGGGGAGCCGCGGTGTCGGTTGCTTCGGGTGGAGGGGGGGGTGGAGGAGGGCTCTCGCTTGTTAGGGTTGGTTCTGTAGTGGCTGCGTGAGAAGGAAAGACGGCGTCAAGGGAACTGCATGCCGCTCCGACCAGAGTGAGAGCTGTAATAACGATGGCAGTCCACCAAATACGCTTTAGTACCATAGGTTCCTCCAGAGGAGATGGGGGAATTGTAACACTGCTTTAAATACGGCGATTGATGTCACGCCGTGTGAGTCCTCAGTGGTGGCTTGTAGGTGATCGATTTAACTAGAGGTCGATCCGGGGAGCTGGTAGCAGCTTTTCCAGAGGTGGGTGTACGCTTCGACTTCATGCGTCCAGCGCTCGTCGTTCCAGCCGAGTTCAGGTTGGACGACGGTCCGAATACGATCCACCAGCGGCAGTCCACCACCGGGGAGCAACAAACCCAAGCGCACGCGACGCAGAAGCAGATCATCCAGGTGGACAACACCCTCAGCTCGGGCGGCCCAACGCAACTCAGCCCATAGTGCGGGGCTCTCTCCGATAGGCTTGAGTTCCTCAGGATTGGCGGTGGCGATGATGGCCGGCGCGTCGGCGCTGTGACGTCCGACCAGCCAAAGCCGTGAGGCGGGGTCGAGGTCAGCGTAGAGTGCGGATTCGGCTGGTGGTCTATCGAGGACACGCAGCTTACGGTTGAAGGACGGCCTACCAGGGAGCTGCCGGCGTATGACCCGTAAGGCATCATGGGCTGTGAGACGGAAAGTGGTGAGTTTACCGCCAGACACGGTCAGCAACCCATTTTCGTTCCATAGGACATGCTCACGCGATTCTTTGGAGGGGTCTGTTTTTCCGGTATCGACCACGGCTCGTAAACCAGCAAAGGTCACCTGGACATCGTTGGTGCTCAGCCCGAGATCGGGGAACACCCGCGTTAGGCCAGCCATCAAGTACTCAATTTCAGCCTGGCTGATGACGGGGTCGATGTCCAGGACTGGGCCATGATCAACATCGGTGGTGCCGTAGATGGTGACTCCTTCCCAAGGGAAGGCAAACAACGCTCGTCCATCTTCAGGGTGCAGGAAGCCAATGGCTCGCGGTAGGGGAAGTGTCTTCCAAGGGAAGACAAGGTGGCTGCCGCGAATCTTACGCAACCGACGTTGCCTGCCTATATGAGACCGCAATTCGTCGGCCCAGGCGCCGGTAGCGTTGATTACCACCGGGGCGTTAATTTCAATAGTTCGACCAGCGCCGTCAGGACCCCGATCACACACCGCGACGCCATGTACCCTACCTGAGCGATCGCGCAGCAGTCCTTCAACCCGAGCGTAGTTAAGGGCAGTGCCACCATCGAGCACGGCCTCGCGGATCACCCGCAGTACCAAGCGGGCATCGTCGGTCTGGGCATCGATGTAACGAAAGCCGCCCACTAAATCGGGGGCGCTTAGGGGTGGGCACAGGTTGCGCATGTCTTGGGGACCGTAGTGTTGGGTGCCCCATCTAAAAGCCAACAAGTCGTAAAGGATCAGCCCAAATCCAAAAACCCAGGCCGGTATTCGGTCGCCGGCGAAATTAGCCATCAGGAACCCCAGCGGGTTGATCAGTCCCCTGCCCTGCTTCAGCAGGTGCTCACGCTCGCGTACCGACGCGAGGGTAAGCCTGATCTGGGCGTTGCGCAGGTAGCGCAACCCGCCATGCACAAGTTTGGCGGAGCGGCTTGAAGTGCCAGAAGCGAAGTCCTGTGCTTCGACCAGCAAAGTTCGCAGACCAGCTCGGGTTGCCTCGCGCAGGATTCCAGCGCCGGTAATGCCTCCGCCGACGACGATCAGGTCCCAGGGACCATCGAGTTGGGACCAGATTTGATCGCGCCATCCACGTTGCCACATGGTGTACCCCTCTCGATAGACCTCCGAGGTCCGCGAGGAGCTCGGAGGTTTGGATAATATCTCATGGGTTGTCTTCTCTTTGGCAGCTAGCAGCGATCTGCCAGAGGTCAAGGCTATCGGCCATAACTCGGCGGGTGACGCTCTCAGCTGTATCGGGGTCCTCCGCCCGGGCTGCAGCTAACAGGTCGTGGTAGAAGTCACGCGAGTGAGCGCGAGCCTCTGGCAATGTAAAGTATTTGGACCACATGCTTTGGTACAGGTCACTGAAACCGTTGAGGATCAAGGTGAAAACTGGATTGCCGGACGTGATGGTCAGGTTGTGGTGAAGTTCCCAGTCGGCGATGGTGAAAGTTTGCGGTGAGTCATCCAGATCTGGGTAGTTCTGCAATAACTCTGCAACGCGCATGGGTTGGCGTTCGACTGCTATGCGGGTGTAGGCTGGCGCCAGCGACCGGCGTACTACCAGCAGGTTGGGCACGAAATCGGGTGGTATGTGATTTTGGTGGCGGGCGATAGATCCCAAAACCCCCAGGTTTCCCTCCAGCCAATAGTCTCGTACCCGGGTTGGGCGACCGTGGCGGATCTCGATCCAGCCGTCGCGCGCCATACGTTGCAGCGCTTCACGTAGTGTGGGTCGGGTAACACCAAGTTGGGTGGATAGCTCACGTTCGGCGGGAAGGTTTGACTTGACCGGGAAACGACCGTCGAGGATAGCCTCGATGAGGCGGGTTTCGGTGAGCTCGGCCGGTCTTGGCGGTGCTTCCCAATCCATGTCAGTCGCTTCTGGTAAGAGGTCTGACCAGTTATAAATATTGTATAGGAATTCGTGAAGTATGTCTAGCAGCGCATTACTTTAATTAAAATTAGTCATATTGGAGAATCGAAATTACCCCCTGATGAGCACTGGGCTCTTAATGGCTTAGGCAACGTCGCCCTTCGCATCAGGAGTCTGGGATAGTAGCTGTGGATCGGTGATCGGAACTGAAGGAAGCCTTTGGCTGTGGGGCTTGGAACATAGAGATTGGGATGTATGTCGTGGAGAGGCTGATACCAAAACCCATGCCGGGAATGGCAAGTGGCCCTGATCCTTGGATGTCAGAATATGAGGAATGGTTTCAGGATAGGGAAAGGGCTGATGAAGCTCGGGCGGAATATAGTAGGTATTCAGATACAGCTTCAATGTATATGGACACATATCAAGCTGTTCGGCAGCAGTCTTTTGATCGGCTGGATTGGTGATGAGGCTGGGAGGGGCGCGGAAAGGTCTTGGTGTAGCTGGTCTAAACCCCACTTACTAAGGTGGCCAAATTAGTTTTCATCGATCCCTTTCTCGAGCGTCTACCTCTCTCCAGTGGGCAGCTTGACTGGCGGTTGTCACGATGAAGGCAACCATCAGTACTACCGCAATGATCAAGATGACCAAATCGAAGACAGATACAGATCCTAAAGCAATTTTTATAATTGGGTTTCCAACAAAGTAGAACAGTGTGTTGGCCAGGATGGCAATAAGCCTCATTTCGGTCGGACCTATCTTGGCATACGAAATCTTGAACTTTCCACTCACAAAGGCGCCAACATAAGCCAGGATGGACATCAACAAGTAGCCAATTAATGCCAGTAAAGCAATTTCCAATTGAACATAGGGGGACAGACCGAGTCCGGTGAACACTAAAACCTGACTTATAGCATCAATAGTGTGGTCGATAAAAAAACCGAATTTAGGTCTTTCTTCTTTTCGATACCGGGCTAGTGTTCCATCCAGGCTATCGCCAAACCAGTTGATTACAAAACCCAGGCTGGCGAGCCACAAGAAATTTCTATCTATGTTTGTTAACCAATAACTGAAGAATGTAACCAGTGATCCGATGACTCCCACAACTGTCAACCTATCGGAATTTACCCATGCCGGCATGCGAGCACAGAGCCATTGCAAAGCTGGTCGCTCGAGGGGGCCCAGCAGCATATCGTGAACCCTCTTATGAGATTCGATATCAGGCATGTGACATCCCCTTTTCTGTTGATAGCAGCTGCATTCTAGAAAGATACATCACCTTACCGCTGGTGCCAAATGATGTGGGAAGTGATACATACTTCGATGGACCGAATGCCATGGTTAGCACCGGTCATGGCACTGCAATCCGGTGGGTCCTATTCCTTTCCCTTAATTACGAGCTTTT
Source organism: Anaerolineae bacterium (assembly GCA_030605795.1). GTDB lineage: Bacteria > Chloroflexota > Anaerolineae > Anaerolineales > E44-bin32 > DUEZ01. The sequence goes on from JAUWHR010000073.1 coordinate 8,786, forward strand.
TACCTGAGCAAGGTAACTAAGTTCTTGCAATGGAGTGGCTTATTATCTCTAATCCTATTCAACGCTTATTATATGGTATTATTGCGACACATTTGCAATAAGGAGAAAAGATGTCCCAGGAGCCCATCCCGTTCAACCAGCTTAAATCCTTGCTTCATGCCTCTGGACGGCGGATGACCCCTCAGAGAGTACTGGTGTTTAATATTCTTCGAGGGAGCGGAAATCATCTGGATGCTAAAAGAATTTGGCAACTGGCGAGAGAGCATGATCGGAGACTGAATTTGGCAACCATCTATCGGACCTTGGCCGTACTTAAGGAGATAGGTCTGGTAGACCAGCGTTACTTCGCCCGTGATCATAAGCGTGAGATCTACGAACTAGCACAAAAGCCTGAGCACTATCATTTCACCTGCCTCGGCTGCGGTCAAGTGATCGAGTTTGAAACGGCGCACATTCTCCAGGTCGGTCGCGAATTGGTGGAGCAATATGGGTTACGCTTGACAAACACCTGCGTGTGTTTTGAGGGCTTCTGCGTAGAGTGTACAGACGAAATAGTGATGATGGAGGGTGTCAAATGATCGCAAGCTTTTTAATCGCTCTCCGAGAGGGGTTGGAGGCCGCGTTGATTGTCGGTCTGACGCTTGGTGTGTTAGCCAAGACCGGACGCCAGCAATACCGCTCCGCGGTATGGTCAGGCGTAGTAGCGGCCGGGGTCATCAGCTTGGCTGCCGCGGGCACGCTGAATCTCTTGGGCTCGAACCTGGAAGGAAAGGCGGAGGGGATCTTCGAAGGCGTAACGATGTTATTGGCAGCTGGTGTGCTGACCTGGATGATCTTCTGGATGCAGCGGCATAGTCGGCGCATGCAGCAGGAAGTGGAAAGCAGCATGCACCAGGCCGCCACGCGTGGTCAAAGATGGGGGGTGTTTGGAATTGCTTTCTTCGCTGTTCTTCGAGAAGGGATTGAAATCGCCCTATTCCTCACCGCGACGGCGTTGACTACCTCGGCGCGACAGACGGTGATAGGTGGGTTAATGGGTCTAGCTACTGCGTGCCTACTAGGAGTGGGGCTTTTCGCAGCAAGTGTACGCCTGGATATTAACCGTTTCTTCCAGATCACCAGTGTGCTCCTTATCCTGTTCGCAGCCGGCTTGATCGCACATAGCATCCACGAATTCAACGAAGTGGGCTGGATCCCGGTGATCGTTGCCCCTGTGTGGGATATTAATCACATCCTGAGCGAAGAATCTAACTTTGGCAAGACGCTTAAAGCGTTGTTCGGTTACAACGGCGATCCTTCGCTAAGCGAAGTGGTGGCATATATCGGTTACTGCCTTTTAATTATCCTTGGAATACGACGCCTGCCCAGGGAAGATCTGGATGGATGAAAGCTTCGAATAGTCTCGCCTGAGTTTTGATGTGTGGGGGCAAGTAAGGTTTCAGCCACCGAAAAGGAGCGTTCCTACCAGCCCCACAAGTGGGGGAATGATCAAACATATACCGAGCCGAATAGCGGTGAACCGCCAGCCAAGGAAGGGCAACTCGAAAGAGACGGTCAACAGGGCAAGGGTTGACCAGGAAGTAATGATCGCCAGCGTAGGTCCGAGGCCGGCGCCGGCCTGGTAGAGGGCGGCGATGAGGGGGAAGACAACATAGGGACCGCCGGGCAGAAGCATGCCGGCACCGGTGCCGACCAAAAGGCCCCGCCAACCAGAGCCCGGACCGATCCAACTGCTTACTAAATCTTGGGGTGCGAGAACGTTTACGTATCCCGCAATGATGAAGGCGACCAGAAGCAGCGGAAGGGTTCGCTTCAGAGTGCGCCAGCCCATGGACACACCACGTCGATGGCTGCCGTCGCCGCGCCGCCATGCATAAATCAGCAATACCAGGGCCAGCACAACTAAGATAAGCGTCGCCTGATTCATTGGACCGCCTCGCGGATGCGACCTATGGCTCCGCCGAAGAGGGCTTCGATCAACAATCCTGCCAGGGGCGGTATGACCAGCGTAAGACCGTAGCGGATTAATGTCAGATGTGTTCCAAGAAAGGCGAATTCGTATGGCAGGCGAGATACCGACCACAGGTTTTTAGCGGTGACGAAGGCCATCAAAACACCAAGTCCAGCCCCGGATTGCAGCATGGCGCCGGCGATTGGGTAGTAGACGTAAGGGCCTCCAGGGATCAGTGCACCACCCAGGCATGCTAAAAGGATCCCGCGCCAGCCCGAACTCGAACCTAGCCATTGCTCAACGACCTCGCGGGAGACCAGGGCTTGCACCAGTCCAGCCAGGAGGAAGGCTGCCAGGAGAAGAGGTACGACGCTCAATAAGGTTTGACCTCCGCCGGCCAAGCCATCGAGGACCTTCTTCAATCCACCCTGCCTCCACGCCACAAACGCCAGTACCAGAGCGACCCCGGCCAGGGTAAGCGTTGTCCAGTCAGGCTTCCATTTGCGCATGCCAGCCTCCCATCGTTGGCATCAACCAACGGTGACCAAGTATAGCTGTTTGGAAAAGTATATAGGAGGACCCCGGGGAATCAATATAGTCTTATTAGCATAATCCCGTTAATTTACTTGCTCTCGATCATCCCCCATCGGGAGACGTGGTGTCGACTCTTTGGCTTGGCTTGTCCGAATCACGTTGAAGAGCCAAGGATGCACTACCGAGTTTCCTGGCGCTTGTTTTAAAATCGGCATAGGGTAGACGGGGGGATTCATATGTCCAAACCCACTCCACTTCAACTTGGCAAATACTATCATATCTACAACCGGGGTAATAACCGGGAAGACTTATTTATCGACGAGCGTAATTACCACTACTTCATGAGGTTGTACGCCAAGTATATCCAACCGATCGCTGATACCCATGCCTATTGTTTGCTATGTAATCATTTTCACTTCCTAGTGCGTATCAAAACGATTGAAGAACAAGAAGAATGGCAAAACAAGACCCTTGGGGTTTCTAAAACCCCAAGGGTCTATAAGGCGTACAAACGAAAAATCCCCAGTCAGCAATTCGGCAATCTTTTCAACTCCTACGCCAAGGCCATCAACAAGACATACAATCGTACAGGGAGCCTGTTCCAACATCCATTTGGCCGAATCGAAGTTACCTCGGATGCCTACTTAGTTCAGTTGGTAAGATACATACACTGTAACCCAGAAGTTCACGGCTTCGAAGATGATTTTCGCACGTGGCCATATTCTTCATACCAGACCATCCTATCAACCAAGCCAACATTCCTAAAACGAGAAGAAGTATTGGCTTGGTTTGGCGGAGCAATTAAATATGAAGATCTGCACTGTCGGGAAGGCAACGAGCATCAAATCGTTTCTTCTATTAGGGATGATTTCGATTGAGATTAACAAGACCCGAAGGGTTTTTAAAACCCTTCGGGTCTTACAGGGGCAGAAGTTGGCCTAGTGCATGAAACAACGCGTCGGCATCCCCTTGGTCATTGTA
>JAUWHR010000024.1 GCA_030605795.1 Anaerolineae bacterium
CCCACCCCAACTGCCACCCCGTCCAGCCAAGCACCAAACGCTTCCATTTACTGGGGAGGGTTGAATGAGGCTCAGCTTGCGGAACTACAGCAATATCAAGGTCAAAATAATGACTGTGGTGAATATTCAATAGCTGCAGCCCTAAACCTGCTATTTGGATCCAATGTACAGGGAGCAGATGTCGCAGAGGCCGCAGATCAGGTGTGGTGGCCTCTACCTTGGACCGGCTTACGCATGTGGCCGGATGGACCTACAACCCCGAAACAACAGGCAAACATCGCGAATGGAATAGCTCGTCAGGGTGGGTTGTCGTTGTCCGCAACCGCAATTAAGGGCACAACTGCAGATCTGGTACAGCTTCTGGAGGAACCTAATACCGCAGTGATTTTAACCATTGGATGGAATAATACCAATGTTCCACAAATTGCGCGAAATAGTGTTGACGGAAGTGAAGCTCGAGGAGGTGGTTTCTTGGGAATCAATGCTCACGCAATGTTGTTGGTTGCGTATGACCCAAGCCACATGGATGGCGGGAATCCTCCAAAATCAGCACCATGGGGTTTTGTCAATTCTTGGGTAGACGGATCTGACCCAAACAAGCCTAAAGAGATTTATTGGATGCCGGAGGCCGATTTAAATCAAGCGTGGGACCATTCTATTCTTGGAGTTGGCTCGAACAATATGGTGGTAATTACCAAGGATCCTCCCCCAACCGAGACACCAGTGCCAATCGAAGTCCCGACTCCGACAGTAGCAAGGACGCCAACTCCCACCCCTACGATGAACTCTACCAACGCTTCCACCTCAACATCTGACACATCCGATCCCTAATAACCCTACCCTCATACGATGTAGTTATGTCGTTGCAGGGTTTACATATTGATCATCGGAAAAGAGGAACCATGCGAGTGAGAATCCTAATTACTTTAACACTGGTGATGTTGGCTTGTTCTGGAATCGGCATTGCCCTGGGTTTCAAGGGACAAACGCAATTAATACCCGCCGGTCAAGGCCTGCCAGACGGTGAGATCGTCTTTATCCCTGAAGGGACGTACGACACACTAGGATTTATTTATCCTGACGGTAGTGGTTATGAGACACGTAATATCAGATTAAGCGGGGGTCTTTGGGATGACCTGAAGAAGATGTCCAGGCCTGGAATTACCAATTGGATAACATGGAGCCCTGATGGGGATTTTTTAGCCACAAGTTTTAGTCGATATCAGCGAAGCACCGGCATACCCATGCTTCTATCGACCAGCGGAGAGTTCCTACTATGTCCTGATGACGAGTCGTCCCCTTATAGCTCAGGTCGTTCTTGGATAGTGTCCGATACAACGCTTATAACCGTAGATAATCGGTCTAATCAAGAAACTGATCGGGTTCTCTTGCTAGATATGGAAACGTGCACAGTAATTTCTACACTCTACCTCAGCCAACCCGATGAAGGTATTTCGGAAGCTACATTGTCATCACAGGGGTGGTTAGCAATTGCCAGAGGTGTAAAAGACAGAGGGCTGGAAATCCTAATAACAGATCCGGAGCGCGCCAAGGAAATCGTACTACCTGGAGGGCAATGGCCCGCGTGGTCGCGCGACGGAGAGTGGTTGGCCTATACTATTTACGAAGACGGCTTGTACGTGGTCCGCAAAGACGGGTCGGAAAAACGCAAGCTTGTGGATAATCCAAGAGTCGGTGAGGCTTCATGGTCACCCGATGGAGCGTGGTTAATTTATGGTCGACGCACAATATATAAAATAAATGTGGAAACTGGGGAAGAATACGAGCTATATCAAGGTGGGAATCATCCGAATTGGAGATGGGCATCCCCATAACGAGATGAGGATATTTTATTCCGGTTCCAGCACAATACTACGGTTATCCTTATGATAGATCGTCAGCCTCCTATTACACCAACAGCGCAACCACATCCAACGCTTTCGATAACAGCCGAGGAAACACCCGCGGCACAATTATCAGCAACACATAATCCAACCGATTCGGAACCACTACCACCGCGACCCACGGAGACACCTTCGCCAATAGATTCAAAGACATCAAAACCATAACTAGATTTACTTTTTGTTGTGACAGGGATGCCGGCCATAAAACTCCCAGGCTTTCTTCAAGGTTTGATACACCTCTTTAATCCTCTATTAGTAACTCTTATAGCAATCCTGGGATTCGCTTCTCTAATCAGCTGTGAATTGCAGCTTGATACCCCTCCGAAATTTCCTAACACTGATATTGTATTTCAATCAGTCGCTAAGCCGGGAACTGAAATGGACCTGCGTTTAGGCTTTGTAAATGCAGATGGATCAGGACTCACATACATTTCTGTTACAGCTCCTAGTGTAACTAACAATAAATCTTCACCTATATACCCGCAAATTACTTCTGACAATTCGATTCTTATAGTTAGAGGCGCCTCTGCAACAGGTCATCCTGGACGCCTGGCTCTCTATCCTCCAGGCAAGAACTCAATCATTTGTACCACTTACCCTGACATTATTATTGGGCCCCACTCTCTCACAGCCGATCAAAACTATGTCGTGGCACACCTTACTAGTCCACCTGGTAGGATTGCTAAATTTGATCTGCGCGCTTGCTTGTTAGGAGATGATGAAGTTGTTACTGAATTTAATATCCCCCCTCGCTATCAACCCTGCCCCGCAGGAGGCGGAGCTCTTTCACCCAATGAAGAGTTACTTGCCTTCCCTGATTGCACTGATGAGAGTGCGGAGATCATTGTCCTAGATATTAGAAAAGGTACCGGAATATCTGTTGGGAATGGGATTGCACCCGCATGGTCGCCAGACGGCGATTGGATAGCATATCGAGGATTGGATGGAATTTACACAGTGAGTCTGAATGGTACGAATGAACGCCGTCTTGTCGAGTATCGTATCCCGGAAGGAATTGGAGTAGCTGAAGATTGGCCTCCTATACCATCCTGGTCACCTGATGGGCAATGGCTTACCTACCATAAATGCACTCTTCCATCATGGCCAGATAAAATATGCACTAGTATTGAAGACTTTGCGATATTCAAAGTCAACATAGAAACTGGTGAAGAGATAAAGATCCTCGACGGAGGCCTGAATCCATACTGGCGATGGCAACAGGATGCACCTTAGACCTACATCTACTACATAATCTAAAATAGCCGATTTAAGTGCCACATTATTTTCTATAGCATCAACCGGGGAAGAACTGACGATTTAGTAGAGGCAATTGCACGTCAAGTGGCATCAAGAGATTTACGATGCCCTCGCATTTGACTCGGTTTCCCTAATAACGACGATAAGCAAGAATGGAACATTACCCCTCTTTAGAACTAGATGAAAACGAACTCTGGTTTTTGCTATCGCAATACAGATCAGGATTCATTGTTGGGGTGCAGGACCCCTATCATGGACGACGGGCAGAGGAAATTCGAGCAGCTAACGAAACAGCGTTTCAATCCTTGGTTCAGCGCGGCATCCTACAATTGGCTTCTGAGAACGAGGTGTTTCTTGCAGAATGGATCATATCTCTCCTCGGTGTTTGCCACCATCCAGTCCATTCGCTTATCGTGCAATACCAAGTTGCTGGTGGGCCTCTTAGACGGACCTTTACCCATTACGGCGAAAATTTAATCGTGAAACTCTGTGAAACAAAACCGCATCATTACCATCTGAGAGTTGTCCCAGATCAGGAATCCTTGCTGGACCTCTTTGATGAGGCGCTCTGCTCTGACTCAAATTCATTGAGTGGGGGAAGAGAATTCCGACTAACCGCAAACGCTCTATTTATAGCTCGTGACTTATGCATAAAAGGCAACTTGCAAAGGGCTGAAAAGACGCTGACTTCAGCCGGGCTTCAAGAAGAACAAGCCCAGCGCTTGACAAGATCCCTTTACAAACCAGTTAGAAATACATCTGTTATAGTTATTGCACAACGAAACTCAACTGAGACTCAATTCGTACGGGGTTTCTCAATCCTCGAGGGAGCTAATGATTTGTGGATCATGGACCCCTATGAAGAGAATGGTGAAGAAGCGATCGCCTTCATTCCAGCTAACGCGGAAAAAGTCCGGGCACGTTTCCTAGAAATCCTGCCCAGGAGGTCTGATGCCTGAAAAAACCATGCAGATGGACCCTACGCATCCATTGGGGCGCCGGCGGTTTGTCACTCTGAGAGGCGAATACGGCCGTGACGAAGTTGACCTCGAGATGCCAGGCGACCTCCCCGCAGCCGCGCTACTCCCGGATTTAATCAAGGCCCTAAACTGGCCGACAGCAGAAGGGGGACAACCGCTGTGCTATCAGCTACGGACTGAGTCGGGGAAGGTCCTGGCTGATACAGATACACTTATGGATGCCGGCGTAGAAAATTCCGACGTGCTATGGATCACTCTCGCCGAAGTGGGGAATGAAGCGGATTCCACCCCCCCGCCGGTAAAGGATTATGGCAGTCTCGGCCCCGATGAGGGTCCTGTGCATGGATTCGCACCAGTGGCTGCAACCAACCCATCACCTAAAGACAGGCGAGGTACACTTGCGCCACCGCGCTCGATTCAGTTGCCGATTAACGAGCCATCGCTCATCAGCGCAGATGGACTTATTTTCGTACTGGGCGAACCACCAATAATTATTGGGCGTGCCAGCCTTGGGCATCGGCCAGATATCGATTTGACCGAGATTGACGCGGAGGTCGTATCTTCACGTCGTCATGCTGAAATTCTTTTCGAAGAAGAATTACATATTCTACTTCCCAAACCGACGACCAACGGTACACTTATCAACGGAGTCGAAATTACAGTCGGTGAGAAACACATCCTCAAGGATGGGGACGTGATACAGTTCGGTTTCGAGGGGGTTGAATTAACCTACTGGAGCGGTAAACAAGGCGACCTTCCAGCGTCGTTCTTCCGCTAAATGACACCTGAACTTCCTTCGCCTCGCTTCCACTTGCCACCCCGTCCCTGAGGGCGGGATCTCTTTCGTTTACTTATTCACCAAGACGAATGGGGTTTTAACCAAACCTATTACACCATTACCCAGGAATTCCTAGTTTATAACTTCCCATCCATGTACCTTTGCATGGGCAGCCAGTTTATCATCCGGAAAAACAGCCACCGGATGCCCCACCCGTTCCAATAAAGGTAAATCTGTATAGCTATCCGCATAAGCGTAGCTCTGGGGCCAAAAATTCTGCTCACCTCCCCCAAGGTGAGCCTCGAGCCGGGTGACTTTATGCCTACCCTGGCATACAGGGGGTTGGCTCGCACCATTATAACGACCGTTCCGGACCACCAACGGCGTGCCCACCGTCTCACTGACCCCCAACTGACGACCAATTTGCTCCAGCAACGGCGCCATGGTGCCCGAGACCAAGATCACACGATGCCCGGATTCTTGATGCGACTGCAATCGGGCCATAACGTCAGAACGCACTCGCGGTTTTACATATTGCTCTGCGACCCAGGCGAATGCTCTAGTTGCCTCCAGGGGCGTCCAACCTCGCACCATCCAGCCAATGTGGCGAGACCATAGTTCACGCATAGCCGCCTCGGACATCAGACCTGCTCGACGCAGCCACCAGATTGGCATATGCGTACCAAGATAGAAGTAGACCCACATACGTTTGACCCGGTGGGTCAGATGGTGACGGGCCAACCCCCGGGTAATATGACCGGTGTAGAGAGTGCCGTCAAGATCGAAAATTGCATTGATCATTTATGCTTTCTCCCAACCTTTGAACTACTCTGCTTCCTTCAACCAATGGCAAGTCCTTGCGTTCCCACGTACACACAGCAAAGATATCATAACTGACGCCAGCAGAAAAATGGCTTTCTCGCGTTTGGGTTTTTTTCAGTGTAGTCTGATGCGAAATCGACCTCCGCCGACTAACAAGCAGGACCATGAAGGTGGCCTTCGCATTGGTACAGAGAAACGAGCCGACAACCCTCCTCCCCTTCTGGTTGATGCTCCCTCTCGGATGGCGTATAATCGCCTTACTTAGCGGAGGCATAATGCCAAGCAGCAAGCAGAGTTCATCATCACCTAAACCGCGAACCAGCGCCGAAATCCGGCAATCCTTCCTGAATTTCTTCGAGGAGCATGGGCACACAATCGTTCCCTCCTCATCGCTGGTCCCAGGTGGAGACCAGACGCTGCTTTTCACCAACGCAGGTATGGTGCAATTCAAGGATATCTTCCTAGGCACTGGCTCCCGTTCGTTTAAGCGGGTCGCAAATTCCCAAAAATGCATGCGCGTCGCTGGCAAGCATAATGATCTGGAAGACGTCGGTCGCAATGATATACATCACACTTTCTTCGAGATGCTTGGCAATTGGTCTTTCGGCGACTATTACAAGAAAGAAGCCATCACCTGGGCTTGGCAGCTTCTAACCGAGGAGTGGGGCTTACCCAAGGATGCTCTTTGGGTGACCTGCTTTGAAGATGAGAAGGGTGAAATCCCTCGCGACGACGAGGCGGCTGAATACTGGCGTCAGCAACCGGGCTTTAACCAAAATCATGTGCTTTTCTTTGGACGCGGAGAAAACTTCTGGGAGATGGCCGATACCGGTCCCTGCGGACCGGATAGCGAGATCCATCTCGATCGCGGTCCCGAATATTGTGATAAGTTAGATGAACCCGACCATATATGCCAGGTTAACGGAGATTGTCAGCGCTTTCTGGAATTGTGGAATCTGGTCTTCATCCAATATAACCGCACCAGCCCAACTAATCTAGATCTACTGCCCAACACCTATGTCGACACGGGCTTGGGCTTCGAGCGCATCGTCTCTGTGATTCAAGGGGTCGACTCAAACTACAAAACTGATCTCTTCATCCCGCTCATCGAAGCCATCCAGGATTTAGCCGGTTTAGATGATCAGGATTGGATTACCAACCCCACTCCTTACCGGGTTATCGCTGATCACGCACGAGCAGCCGCCTTCCTCATCGCCGATGGCGTCGTTCCTGGCAACATCGGTCGGAATTATGTCTGTCGCATGATCATCCGTCGAGCGAGCCGTTTTGGGGGCAAAATTGGCCTCGATGAACCATTCCTGGCTGAGGTCGCCAAGACCGTCATTGAGCATTACGGGAGTTTTTACCCTGAATTGGTTCGCAACCAGACCGCCATTACCCAGACAATCACTGACGAAGAGCAACGATTCCAGCATACTCTCGATACCGGCATCTCACGCCTTATGAACTTAATGCAAGAAACCCGTACTTCCGGCTCGGAAATCCTTTCCGGCGAAAGAGCATTTGACCTTTACGCCACCTACGGCCTTCCACTGGAAATCACCCGTGATATCGCCGGCGAGGACGGTATGCAGGTGGAAGAAGCTGGATTTCATCAGGCTATGGAAACCCATCGACTGGCATCTAGTTCAGACTTAGAGCACAGTGAACAGGTCGAACAAGACACCGAGCTATACCTTAAGATCCTGACCGAATTGCAGCAGGCGGGTGATCTGGGATCGGAGGGGGTTTTGTACGACCCATATAGCGGGTTCGAGAGTGAGGGATCCATCCTGGCGCTCGTCGTAGGCGGATTGCAGGTCCAATCCGCCTCTCCCGATGACAGGGTAGCTGTGGTCTTGCCACAAACTTCCTTCTATGTCGAGGCTGGCGGGCAGGTCTCCGACACCGGTATGATTGTATCGCTAGCTGAACCACGGTGGGAGATTGTTGTGGAAGATACCAGGCAACCGATCAGCGGGGTGATCATCCACATCGGAGTAGTGACCGTTGGCAAGCCGACGGTTGGTGACCAGGCAATTGCCACTGTCGACAAGACCCGCCGTTGGGATATCATACGAAATCACACCGCTACTCATCTGCTGCACGCCGCGTTGAGGCGAGTACTGGGCGATCATGTCCGCCAGGCCGGATCGTTAGTGGCGCCCGATCGCCTGCGCTTCGACTTCACCCACTCGCAGGCGATGACCGTCGAAGAAAACGAACAGGTAGAGCAAATGGTGAATGATGCCATCTTCGCCAACAATGAAATCCGCATCCGCTTCAAACCTCGCAGTGAAGCTGTCGCCGAAGGCGCTATGGCGCTTTTCGGCGAGACTTATGGCGAGACGGTGCGCACAGTGAGCATCGGCGATGAACAGCAGATATCATACGAATTGTGCGCTGGTACTCATGTGAAAGATACAAGTAAGATCGGCACTTTCCTTATCACCAATGAGAGCAGCGTAGCCGCCGGCATTCGCCGGATCGAAGCTGTCACAGCACGGGGTGCACAAAGCTTAATCCACCGCCGCCTGAGCGTGCTGAACCGACTGGCTGAACGACTTGGCGCCTCACCAGAGGTAGTTGAAGCCAGACTGGACGCGCTGCTCGAGAAACGCGACAGCCTTGAACGTGAAATCAGACAGCAACGAGAGCAAATTACGCTCTCTCAATTTCAGGCGCTCCGTACGAAGGAATACGATGGTGTACCTATACTCACCGGAAATATCCCCAACGCCGACGTAGATCTGCTTCGACGAATGACTGATCGATTTCATGAAAGACATCCCAGCGGCGTTGTAGTACTGGCCTCAGTCTCCAAAAAACGACCATTGATCGTCGCTGCGGTAAGTAAAGACCTCGTGGCACGCGGCTTGCACGCTGGAGAACTAGTCAAAGCCGTAGCCAAGGTGGTCGGAGGTGGAGGTGGCGGCAAACCGACAATGGCGCAGGCTGGAGGCAGGAATCCGGATAAACTACCCGAAGCGCTGGCGGTCGTACCTGAATGGGTCAAAACCCAGTTAGACTAATCCGCTCCATACCGAACAACACATGCCCCGGTGAAAGTACAAATCATTTACCTCGATCCACATGACGATTATGTATCCGCCTTGGATAAACTAGGCTGGGCGAAGGCTCCGCGCATCCTTCTCGTTTGGCCGAGACGGGGGAGGGTACTCACTCGACGTCTTGACCTGGTCCTACTCCAGCGAAATGCAATACAACGAAGCGCACAAATCGGCCTGGTTACCCATGATCCTGAGGTAAGGGCTCACGCTAAAGACCTCGCTATTCCTGTCTTCGATTCGCTAGACCAAGTTCCCGAGTATGGTTGGCGCAGACGTACGCGAAGAAAGCCGAAAGAGGAACGACAGCGAGGACCACCTCCAGCGGATTTGCTAACACCTCCAGGCGCAGTCACCCCATCCCAACATACACAGACCCTATACAAAATCATACGCCTATCGCTTACTACACTAGCCCTCGGCGCCTTACTCCTCCTTGCTGCCACGATTGTACCCTTAGCCAAGATCACTCTAACGCCCATGACCTATACCCAGGAGCTCGAACTTATCCTCTCCCTTGAACCAAATGTGGAAATTCTCCAGGCTTATGGTAGTATCCCTGCACGATGGGAACATATTCAAGTCGAAGGTAGTCTGCGTTTACCCACCACTGGTTCGATCGCAGTACCAGCTGATTTCGCTACCGGTACGGTGATATTTACCAACTTGACCTCAGACCCCATTACCCTTCCCTCCAATACCGGACTACGGGCGAGTGGGAGCGATAATCTTCGTTATGTAACCACAGAACAGGTCAGCCTGCCTGGCGAGGAAGACTCCCAGGCCATCGCCAGGGTGCAAGCTGCCTCACCCGGACCAGCTGGTAATTTACCTGCGGGTGAGATCGACGCTGTAGAAGGTCCCCTTGGATTGCTGGTTGTGGTGATCAACCATGAACCGATGACTGGGGGGAGCGACGAGATCAGAGCCGCAGTATCTTACACCGACCGCACTATACTAATGCGGAACCTAGAGAATCAGTTGATTGAACAAGCCGCGACCGAATTAGCAGAAATACTAAGCCCCGACGAAACGCTCGTCCCAGATAGCGCTCGACTGATCCAGATCCTCGATCAGCATTATGACCGCCAGGCCGGAGATCCAGCCGACAGCCTTGAGCTGAGCCTGATTCTGGAAATTGCCGGATTGATCTATCAACCGGCTGACATAGAATCCGCTGCCGGTATGGCCCTTGAGGCTGAACTGCCATCGGCGTCCCTTCCCGTGCCCGGAACGCTTTATGTTGAGATTCTATCCGACCCAAAAGTCGAGAACGAAAATAGTGGATCCCTTACCATCATTGCCAGCCAAGACACCTATGAGAAAATCGATCTTATCCGCTTACAGGACCGAGTGCGCGCTCGCCCACCTGAGGAAGCCACGTCGATCTTAGAAAGCCTTGTGGATCTCTCTACTAGGCCTCAGATCCAGATCATCCCCCAATGGTTTCCACGATTGCCCTGGCTGGGGATGCGAATTACCTTCCACTACCAATGGCAGGTCGAGTGATGGCGCGCGTGCTGGCTGTCGATCCAGGGAAGGTTCGCATTGGCCTCGCCATAAGCGACCCTACTGGAACTATCGCTCGTCCGCTGTCGATCCTCCGACACACCTCACGGCGCGAGGATGCTCTGGCTATCTTGAAGGCTGCAGCCGAGCATCAAGCATGGCTGATATTGGTCGGGGTAGCCTTGGATCTGGAGGGGGAAGTTGGTCCGCAGGCCCGGATGGCGCTCCGCTTGGTTGATGTCTTGCGTGAAGAAGGCGACCTCCCAATCACGACTTGGGATGAAAGTGGGTCCACTCAGGCGGCTCGGCGTGGACAGAGGCGTGATGCGCTGCTTGATGCACGCGCGGCAGCGGTCATTCTTCAGGAGTACCTCGATGCGCAGAAGGGGTAGCCTTCTGCGATTTCTCATCCTTGCATCAACTCTAGCCATCTTGGGATGTGGTATGGTCTGGGTTGTGGGAATTGTCCTCTTCGGGGTGCCACAGGCCATCACCCGGTTAGGTCCCGCATCGCCAGAGCTGAACCCTTTCCAACGAACGCTGCTATCCATTTACCTGCTGTCTAAAGAGCGCGCGCTTGACGCTCCGGCTGGCGACCCTGCGATTAGCTTCGAGCTTGAGGTGCTGCAGGGGGAACCCGCCTCAGCTGCAGTTGACCGGTTGCAGACCGCCGGCGTTGTCTTTGATGGCACACTCTTACGAAATTACCTGCGTTACCACGGTCTGGATGTGAGCGTTGAAGCCGGTCGCTACAATGTCCACGGGAGTATGACCATACGCGAGCTAGCTGCAGCGCTCCAAACTGCCAGCCTATCAGCAGACTTCTTTACCGTTCTGGAGGGCTGGCGGGTGGAGGAAATCACCGCTGCGCTGCCTGGAGACACCCTGGATTTTGAACCGGCTGACTTCCTAGCCGCCACCCGCGTGCGTCCATCCAGGTTTTCCTTCGCCGATGAGCTACCAGAACCGCCGTCGTTGGAGGGTTTCCTCTTCCCTGACACATATCACCTCTCACCCGAACTTACTGCACACGATCTGGTATTCATTATGCTCGACAACTTCGAAGCCCAGGTTGATTCTGAACTGCGCGCCGGATTCAACCAACAAGGACTCAGTCTTTACCAGGCAGTGACGCTGGCTTCAATCGTTGAGCGTGAGGCGGTCGTGGCCGATGAGCAGCCAATCATCGCCTCGGTTTTCCTTAACCGATTGGCGCTTGGCATGAAGCTCGAGGCCGATCCAACCGTTCAATACGCAGTTGGGACCCAGGCCGATGGATGGTGGAAAACTTCGCTTACCTTCGATGATCTTGAATTTAACTCACTGTATAATACATATCGTTACGGCGGATTGCCGCCGGGACCCATCGCCAATCCTGGGCTCTCCGCCCTGCGCGCAGTTGCCTTCCCTGAAAGGACAACCTACCTCTACTTCCGCGCGCTGTGCGATGGTTCTGGTCGGCATGCCTTTGCTGTGACGTACGAGGAACACCAGCGGAACGCTTGTCCCTAACAGTGATCCTTTATCCCTATCGAGGAGGATGATTTTCAATGACTCCAAGCAAGATAGCGACCTATGGCTCCTGGCGCTCACCTATCACCGCGGCTTCTGTCGCCGCCGGTGGGAAATCTACGATGGAGATCCACCTATCAGGCGACCACATCTACTGGCTCGAAATGAGGCCCCACGAGGGCGGTCGTTATGTGGTCATGCGAGGTTCCTTGGATGGATCGGCGGCGGACGTCACGCCGTCGGGCTTCAACACCCGGACACGTGTCCACGAATATGGTGGTGGATCCTATATTGTCCACCGATCGACAATCTATTTCTCAAACTTCACCGATCAACGCCTCTACCGCCTTGACCCCGATCAGCCACCGCGTCCAATTACTCCTGAGCCTGAGATTCCGGCGGGTTTACGCTACGCTGATGGGCAGGTGACCCTAAACGGACGACTTATCATCTGCGTCCACGAACGACACCAAGAGGGTAGCGAAGCGACCAACGAACTCGTCGCTCTGCCCACAGACGGCTCGGCGCCGCCACGAACAATCGTAGGCGGCGGTGATTTCTACTCCAGCCCCCGCCTCAGTCCCGATGGCCAGTATCTTGCGTGGCTGACCTGGGACCACCCTCGGATGCCTTGGGATGGGACTGAATTGTGGGTGGGGGAACTCCTCCCCGATGGATCGATTGATGGCGCCCGCAAGATCGCCGGCGGTCCACAGGAGTCTATTTTCCAACCCGAATGGAGCCCGGATGGGATCCTGCACTTCATTTCCGACCGTAGCCGATGGTGGAATCTGTATTGTGAGCACGAAGGGGAAGTAGCCCCTCTGGCGCCTATCAAGGCTGACCTTGGTGTGCCCCAATGGCAATTCGGATATTCGCGTTACGCATTCTTATCAGATAGTCGTATTGTTTGTGTCTATAACCAGGACGGGCTACATCACCTCGGTCTGATCGAACCGGGAAAAGGCAGCCTTAAGTCTCTGGAGACGGATTTCACCGCTATTCTCTGCGTTAAAAGCGACGGTGGCGATGAACTATATTGTGTGGCGGGAGATTTCCAACAGGCCCCTTCCATTGTTCGCATAGATGCAGGAACTGGAGAGGCCAAGGTCATCTACACCACTGTCGAGCAAGTTGTCGATCCCGGCTACGTCTCAATCCCCCGATCCATCGAATTCCCTACCGAAGGCGATTTAACCGCTCACGCGCTTTTCTACCCGTCGACCAACCGCGACCACACAGGACCACCGGACGAACTCCCGCCGCTCCTGGTGCTCAGCCACGGTGGTCCAACAGGGGCAGCACGATCTTGCATGCAGCTAGGTACCCAATACTGGACCAGCCGTGGGGTCGCCGTTGTCGATGTGAATTACGGTGGGAGCACGGGCTACGGCAGGGATTATCGCCAGAGGTTAAACGGCCAATGGGGTGTGGTCGACACCATAGATTGCATTAACGCAGCCCGCTATCTGACCGATCAGGGCGAAGTCGACGGCCAAAGGCTCATTATCCACGGCGGCAGCGCAGGAGGTTACACGACGTTATGTGCGCTGACCTTCCACGACATTTTCTCTGCCGGCGCCAGCTACTTCGGGGTGGCTGACGTGGAAGCGCTGACGATCGACACGCATAAATTCGAATCGCGTTACCTAGACAGCCTGATCGGCCCCTATCCTGAGATGAAAGAACTCTATTACGCACGATCGCCGATCCACTTCACCGACCGGCTTTCTTGTCCGGTGATCCTATTTCAGGGACTGGAGGACATGGTTGTGCCGCCCTCACAAGCTGAACTCATGGTCGAAGCCTTGGAGGCGAAAGGTTTGCCATATGCCTACCTTGCTTTCGAGGGTGAACAACATGGCTTCCGCAAAGCGGAGACCACCCAACGCTGCCTGGAGGCCGAGTTATATTTCTACGCACGGATCTTCGGTTTCGACCTGGCTGATCCTGTAGATTCAGTGCGAATCGAAAACCTATAATTGGAGTCGAGAACGATAGCTTATAAGGGAATGGTATATTCCCTTTTCCGGCTGGCGGCTGCTTTTTTTCAGAAGAATCAACATAATTTACCCATTAACTATGGCTATGCGCAGTAATATGAGTGAAATGTATAGTTTGTATGATCACAAGTAACACGTACTTCCCCCCTCCTTGATCTATCTTTCCTCGACATTCTTGAACAACTCACCGCTCATGGACCTATCGTCTGATAGAAGAGTGGCAAGGGTTCTATTTCCGAGTCGGTGAATTTAAACGCCTGGAGTAGGCGCTGAACAGCCATGTCGCGTTGGTCAGCCTTATTGGCGTGTACAGTGAACAGCGCATCACCCCGATCCACCCGATCGCCTACTTTGCAATGGATCACTACCCCAACCGCATGATCAATTGTATCGCCCTTCCCAGCTCGACCTGCTCCTAACTCCATGGCCGTTAAACCCACCTCCCTGGCGTTGATAGCCGCCACAGCGCCGGTCTGAGAAGCGACGACTGTTTCCACCAATTGAGCACGTGGTAGCCGTCCAGGCTCCTCCACTACGCTTACATCTCCTCCCTGAGCATCGACCAACTCCACGAACTTTTCATATGCTGTGCCCCTATCGAGCGATTTTGAAGCCATTTCTACAGCATGTCGTAAACCCTCACTCTGACCAGCCAGTACCAACATATGCCCAGCTACCTCCAGACAATGTTGGCGAAAGTCGGGAGGTCCGTCACCATGCAGCGTTTCTATCGCCTCACGCACTTCCAAGGCATTGCCTACAGCGTGGCCCAACGGCTGATTCATATCCGAGATCAACGCCACGACACACCGATCAGCATGTCGACCGATGTCCACCATCATCTCTGATAAAACCACCGCCTCATCGATCGTCTGCATGAATGCCCCCACCCCGACTTTTACGTCGAGAACGATCGCCTGGGCGCCGGCGGCGATTTTCTTGCTCATCACTGATGAGGCGATGAGAGGAATCGACGGCACCGTCCCCGTCACATCCCGCAAGGCATAGAGTTTTCCGTCCGCCGGCGCCAGGTCAATTGTCTGACTAGAAAGCACCATACCTATACGACCCAGTTGGTCTAGGAATTGCTCGGTGGTCAAATCAACCCTGAATCCAGGTATTGATTCCATCTTATCCAACGTACCACCGGTGAAACCTAAACCACGGCCAGTCATTTTAGCCACCGGCACTCCACAAGCAGCCACAACCGGCTGTACGACTAAAGTCGTTTTATCTCCCACACCCCCCGTAGAGTGTTTGTCAACCGCGATCGGCACCACGGACGAAAGATCAAGTTGTGCGCCGGAGGCCGCTATGACCCGCGTCAAATCAGCTGTCTCTCGCGCCGTCATGCCCCGAAATAGGACTGCCATCGCCCAAGCCGCAGCCTGATAGTCGGGAATTTCGCCACGCGTGAATCCTTCGAGAAAGAAAGTGATTTCCTCCCGGCTGAGTTCTCCCCCGTCCCGCTTCTTGATTATGATATTGACCGCTCGCATGACTAACCTCCAAAGAGATTATACAATCGGATGTGAATCCGATACCTGCTATAATCACCCAAAACCAAATCGAGGCAACCAATGACCGAAGTAGACAAAATTCTTACCAATGCCATCATTGTAACCATGGATGACGAGTACCGCATAATCCATAGTGGAGCATTGGCAGTGCGGGACGACACGATCGTCGCTGTCGGACCGGAGGGAGATGTACTCGGATCGTATTCTGCACCGGAGGTCATCGACTGCGACGGTAGGACAATGATCCCAGGGTTGATCAACGCTCATACTCACGCGGCGATGACCCTCCTGCGTGGTTTAGAGGATGATCGACGGCTGGATGTCTGGTTGTTGGCCTATATCATGCCTGTGGAACGGGAGTTCGTCAACCCAGCATTCTGCCGCCTGGGGACACAGTTGGCCTGCGCCGAGATGATCAGGAGCGGCGTGACATGCTTTGCCGATATGTACTATTTTGAAGATGCTGTGGCTGCGGCAACGGCTGAAATCGGCATGCGAGCGGTGTGTTCCCAGACTGTTCTTAAATTTCCTGCTCCGGACGCTGATTCCTTCGAGGACTCCTTGGCTGCAGCTCGCGAGTTCATCCAACGCTGGTCTGGTCACCCTCTCATCGTACCATCAGTAGCGCCACATGCACCCTATACAACCACACCTGAAATCCTAAAGGCTTGCATCGATCTGGCGATCGAATTTAATGTACCACTTCATACTCACCTCTCAGAGACCCTTCAAGAGGTCGAACAATGTCGTGAACGCTACGACATGCCGGTCATCCCATGGGTTAAGAAGTTGGGTCTTCTCGAAGCAAAGGTTATTGCCGCACACTGCGTCCACATAGACGACGGTGAAATTCACACCCTTAAACACGCAGGCACTGGAGTGGTCCACAATCCTTCTAGCAACCTCAAATTGGCTTCCGGTTTCGCCCCGGTAACTGAGATGCTGGCTACTGGGTTGAATGTTGGCATAGCTACAGATGGGCCAGCTTCCAACAATGACCTTGATATGTTCGAAGAGATGCGGTTGGCGACCTTCATTGCCAAAGCGATCACTAGAGATCCAACCGCGTTGCCGGCCCGTCAGGTTTTCGAAATGGCCACCTCAATGGGCGCGAAAGCGCTGCACATTGGTCATCTTATAGGTTCTCTCGAGACCGGCAAACGAGCTGATCTGACCATGGTTGATCTGCAAACCACCCACAACTTACCTCACTTCGACCGTGATCCAGATGCAATTTATTCCCGCTTGGTCTACGCCACAAAATCAACCGATGTGACCGATGTGATCGTCAATGGGAGATGGTTAATGCGTGAGCGAAATTTGCTCACAGTGGATGAAACACCTGTGCTAGAGGCAGTAGCGGATTACGCTAAGCGCATCGACACTTTCCTGATCGAACGTGAGGAATCAGTACTTTCCAAGCTAGTGGCTATCGGCGGCGCCAGGCAGGAGGAGAGCTATGAGGTACAGATCAAAGTTCGCCTTTCCGACCCAGCTCCGGTTTTTGACAAGTTAAACAGCGGCACGTTTGAGATTGTCCGCACCGCCCACTACCTCGAATATGACAACTACTTTTCTTTCGCCGACCCTGACCAAGGGCGCCTACGCTACCGTGAGGATGATTTTATCGACGAAAAAGGTAACGTCTTCAATGTACGCTACCGGTTGACTTTAACCGGACCAGCGGTGGAAGGAGAGTACCCCAATTCAGTGCTCCTCTCTCGTTCGAGATTCATCGCGCCAGCCAAGCAAAGCTCACGCTTTTACCGTGAATATTTCAACCCCCTAGACGAGATAGAAATTCATAAGGACCGGCGGCGTTGGCTGTTGCGCTTCCAAGGAGTGGAGCTGTTCGTTAATATCGATCGGATATTAAAGCCGGTACTGGATGGTTGGTTCCTGGAAATTAAAAGCCGCACATGGTCCCGGCGTGACGCAGAACTCAAAGCAGAAAAGATTTCCGAGTTGCTCCATGCGCTTGAGGTAGGGGACGCCGAAGCGGTTCCGCAGGAGTACCCGATTTTGGTAGCTGAAAAAACTACCCTCGAGTAGCGGGGAGGGGTATATCCGCATCGTTAGTGTCATCCTGAGCGGAGGATCTCGTTTTTCGTGATGAAGTATCTCCTTCTCCTATCAACGAGATTCTCACCCTTGGGGTTCGATGTCGGCGCAAAGCCTGTCTCGAGCGGAGCCGAAGGGCTCAGGACAAACTCCGTTCATTCTTCTTCATCCGATTTCAGGAAACGCTGCTGCCATTCGTAGAGCCGATTGAGCGCTTCGAGAGGTGTCAGCGAAGCAACGTCGATCTTCTGTAACTCTTCTAACAGGGGATTCGTCTCTGGAAATAGCGTCATCTGACGGGCTGGAATTTGCTCCCCATCCCCCGCCTGGCGGGATTCCATCTCAAACAGCGCTAAAATCTCCTGCGCTCGGTTGATAACCGCTCGTGGCAGACCCGCTAATTCAGCGACATGGATGCCGTAGGATTTATCCGCTCCTCCGGGAACAATCTTATGTAGGAAGACCACTTGTCCGCCCTCATCAGATACAGCAACATTGTAATTGCGAACAGCTGGCAGGACGTCTGAGAGATGGGTTAGTTCGTGGTAGTGGGTAGCAAAAAGGGTTCGGGCACGCAGGCGTGGGTGGTTGTGAATATATTCGACCACCGCCCAGGCAATGGATACGCCATCATAGGTGCTGGTACCACGTCCAATCTCATCCAAGATCAACAGGCTACGGGTCGAAGCGTGATGCAGGATGTTGGCTGTCTCCACCATTTCAACCATGAAAGTTGACTGACCAGCATGGATTTCATCCTGAGCTCCAATACGAGTGAAGATGCGGTCAACCAACCCCAGCCGGACTGAGCGAGCTGGGACATAGCTACCCATTTGTGCCATCAGGGCGATAAGGGCTACCTGGCGAAGATAGGTGGACTTTCCACTCATATTGGGACCGGTGATGATTCGCACTCGTTCACTATCCTGATATACGGCGTCATTGGGTACAAACCGCCCACTTTGGATGAACTCCTCAACCACCGGGTGGCGACCCTCGCGTATCTCGAGCACATCCTCCTCGACCACCTCTGGTCGGATATAACCCTTATTGGAAGCCGTCTCTGCCAAACCACCGATCACATCCAATCGTGCAAGAGCTCGGGCTGTTTTAAGCAGCCGCGGAGCCCATTCACCGACTTGATGACCGAGATCGCTGAATAGGTCACCCTCGATCTGGCGAATGCGCTCTTCGGCAGTCAACACCAGCGATTCATATTCCTTCATCTCGGGAGTGATATAGCGTTCAGCATTTACCAATGTCTGCTTACGGATATATTCCTCGGGAACGAGACCGGTTTTCGCCTTGGTCACTTCAATGTAATAACCAAACACCTTGTTGTAGCCGACCTTAAGGCTTTTGATCCCGGTACGCTCACGCTCAATTGACTCAAGTTGAGCAATCCATTCCCGCGCCTCACGTGATGACTCAACTACGCTATCCAACTTCTCCGAGTATCCCGGTCGAATAACCCCAATATGCGCCAATGTGGCCGGCGGGTCATCAGTCAAAGCGCGTTCCAGCAGTTCGCACACATCCGAAAAGGGATCGAGGTTCGTAATCAGTGAACCCATCGAACCGTCTCTATGTTCTTCCATCAAACCAATGATTATTGGCAGGCGCTTGAGCACCTCTCTCAAGCCGACCAAATCACGGGGTCCAGCAATACCGGCCGCGGCGCGGTTGGTCAACCGCTCTAAGTCCCCCAGCTTTTTCAAGGCCAGACGTACTTCTGCCCGCCAGATACCGTCAGTGTAGAGCGTCTCAACTTGGTCAAGTCGATGACCGATAAGTTCCAGGTCCAACAGTGGATTGCTGATCCAATGACGAATAAGACGGCGTCCCATGGGGGTCACCGTTGCGTCTATAACCCCCAACAACGACCCACGCACCTCACCAGTGCGTAATGTCTCAGTAAGTTCGAGATTTCGGCGTGTGGCTGTATCAAGCGCCATAAATTCATCAAGCGAGTAGGTCGAGAGGCTTGTGAGCAATTTAAGCGCTGCCTGCTGGGTTTGACCAAGGTAATAGACAATCGCAGCTGCAGCTCGCGCGGCGAGCGGCAGCTCCGCCAAGCCGAAACCATCTAATGTCACCGTTCCAAAGTGTTCCTTCAGGGTCTCGTAAGCCCGCTCGGTTTCAAATCGCCAATCAGGCAATGAGGTAATGTGCCCCTCCCATCCATCCCCTAGTGGAAACGATTCCGGTGCGAGCACCTCGGCCGGTTGGAGACGGTTTAGCTCGTGCCGGATGGCGCTGAATGTGTCTAAAGCTTTAATTTGGGTGGCGGCGAACTGGCCGGTACTGATATCGGCATACGCCACCCCTGCCGCATCCACATCGGGTACAACTGCAACCAAGTAGTTATTAGCGTCGCTGGGTAGCAGGTCAGGTTCGACCACCGTGCCGGGTGTTACAACCCGCACCACCTCGCGCGGAAACAGACCACCCACAGGTCCGTCTCCTACTTGATCACAAATCGCGACGTGATAACCTTTATCGATCAAACGCGCTAAATAATTGTCAATCGCGTGATGTGGGATGCCAGCCATCGGTATCCGCTCTCCCTTGGCCACATTGCGGGAGGTGAGTACAATGTCTAACTCACGGGAAGCGATTTCCGCATCCTGGTCAAAAGTCTCGTAAAAATCACCCAGACGGAAAAATAGAATCGCGTCCGGATAGCGTCGTTTAATCTCTAAATACTGCTTGCGAATCGGTGTGATTTTATTGCCCATCTCAATAGCATTCTAAGCTGAGCGATGCTAAACGGCAAGGCTCTGTGATATACTGCCCACATGATTCAAATCGTCGCTGTTGACCTCGGCGGCACTAATATCCGTGTGGCGTATTTCCCCACTCCTGAGCCTCCACCTACAATGCATAATAAATTGCTCACACATGCTTCGGAAGGTCCCGAGGCGGTTATCGCACGGATTATAGAAGCAATCCACGCAGTATTACCCACCGAGCGGGATGACCTGCGAATCGGTGTCGGATCTCCCGGTCCGATAGATCCCTATCGGGGCGTGTGCCTCAAAGCAGTCAATCTTCCCGGTTGGGTAAATATCCCTCTCCAAGCAAGGCTACAAGAGCATTTCGCCTATCCGGTGGTGGTGGGTAATGATGCAAACGTTGCTGCGCTCGGTGAGTGGCGCTTCGGCGCTGGAAAAGGCATTTCTAATTTAATTTACCTTACCATAAGCACCGGGATTGGCGGCGGTATAATCGTGGATGGACAATTGCTGCTCGGCGCCCAGGGCTTGGGAGCTGAGTTGGGTCACATGACGGTCGAGCCTGGCGGACCGATATGCAGTTGCGGTCTACTCGGGCACCTGGAAGCAGTCGCCGCCGGCCCCGCTTTAGCCCGACAAGCGACGACGTTAATCGAAGCCGGTCGACCGTCCATCTTAGCGCAAAGGTTGGCCGTCACTGATCATCTGACCGGTAAAGACATAGGCGAGGCGGCACAGTCGGGAGACGCGCTGGCATGTGAGATTATTGAGCGAGCTGGTGAAATTATCGGCCGCTACCTGGCTGATCTGGCTCACGCTTTCAACCCCCAGGCGTTCGTCCTCGGTGGAGGTGTATCACAGCTTGGACCACTTCTCTTCGAGCCCATCGAACGCTCGTTACACGCGCATGTGATGGATCCAGCTTATCTAAAGGACCTGCGGGTCGTCCCTGCAGCTTTGGGAGACGACGCCGGCTTAATCGGCGCGATGGTGCTGGCTAGTCAATAATGAAATCCCGTCTACAAGACTTGACCCTCATCATCGCTTTGTTCAGTATCTTATTCCTGATCACAGCCGCTTGCTCTAAAGGACCTGAAGAAACCTCCACCTTGGTGTATGGATTGACGCTTGCCCCCTCTGGCATCGATCCTCACTTAAACGCCTCCTCTGAACTAGGCATCCCCCTCCGCTCGGTGTACGACACCTTGGTTTTCCTCAACCCCGAGACTGGTAAATTCGTCCCCGGACTGGCTGAAAGTTGGACGATCTCTCCCGACGGATTGACCTATACTTTCACCCTTCGCCGTGACGTGACCTTTCACGATGGCACACCATTTAACGCCCAAGCAGTACTAGCCAATCTCAATCGTATACGTGATCCTAATAATCATTCCCAAAAGGCTGTGTTCATGCTTGGCCCACTTGAAGAAGTGGAGCTCATCGACGACTACAAGGTGGCTATCCACTTGAGCGAGCCCTACGCCCCCTTGCTCGATTCCCTTTCAGACGTTTACCTGGGTATGGCTTCTCCAACCGCATTCGAGACTTGGGGAACCGCGGAGTATCAATTCCACCAAGTCGGTACAGGACCCTATCGCTTTGTTGAGTATATACCGAACGACCGCTTGACCCTTGCTCACAACCCAGATTATGCATGGGCTCCCTCAATCTACTATCAGCCACAAGCAGATATCCAGAACATTATCTTTCGTTTTTATGAAGACTCCTCTACACGGGCACTCGCCTTAGAGAGTGGCGAGATTGATATCATAGGTGAGGTCCCGCCCCACGAAGCCTCCCGTCTGTCGGTCAACGCTGATTTCACCTTGTATCCGGTATCCATTCCAGGCCAGCCGATGCAGTTCTTCTTCAACACACAGCTGGCACCAACGGATGATGTGATGGTCCGGCGAGCCCTGATCCACGCCGTGGATCGCCAATATGCTGTTACCACTGTATTCGGAGTTTATTCTGTTGTCGCCCAAAGCCCATTTCTAGCAAGTACTTTCAACCTCGATTCGCAGAATCCCACCCCCGACTACGATCCTAAAACAGCTGAGGCGCTGCTTGAAGCAGCCGGATGGACTGATGAGGATGGCGACGGCATACGGAGTAAGAACAACATCCCCCTCGAACTCCACATCGTTTCACCCCCTTGGGGATCCAACTCCGAGGTAGCCCAACTTATTCGGGCAGATTGGGAAATCATTGGCGCCAGGGTCACATTGGAGATCGCCTCAGGATTCGGACCTCTGAAAGAGATTCAAACGCAGGGCAAGTACCAAGCCATTGGGATCAATTTCTTTGGTACCGACCCCGACTTGCTGCGATCGTTTTACTCCAGCACTGGACTCTACAATTGGACTGGATTTTCTGATCCGAAGTTGGACCAGTTACTCCTACATGCCTCTCAAACATCACTTGACCCAAACGAGCGCCTTCGCCTTTACCAGCAATTTGTGTCACATGTACAGGAAGAGGCACTACTGCTCCCTATTCGGTTTTACGTTAACCTAGTTGTCGCCAGTAAGCGCGTCGAAGGATTGCATTTCTCTGCTCAGGGATGGTATCCCATTCTGATCGACCTGCGAATATCGCATTAGCTACCGTCACTCGTCGGCTAATGGAAGGCTTGCTCACCGCGTGGGCGGCGGTTAGTTTGACGTTCTTCGCCCTGCGCGTTGTTGCCGGGGACCCGGTCGCCAGCCTGCTCTCACAAGGTCTGGCCTCGCCCGAGCAGGTCGAGTCCCTCCGACGGTCATTGGGCCTAGACGCCCCTCTGCTCATTCAATACTTACAATTTCTGAAGGGGTTCTTACGCGGCGATTTAGGGACCTCACTCTACACCAGCCGCCCAGTGAGTGTCGTGATCGCAGAACAGTTACCGGCAACCATCACCCTAGCACTCACCGGGTTAGGTCTCGCGCTCTTGTTCGGACTCGGCTTAGGAGTGACTGCTGCTTGGAAGGAGCACTCATCTGCTGGGCGGGTTGCTGCTCGCTTAGCTGGTCTGGCCACAGCATTACCGGTAGCTTTCACCGGTGTGATAAGTTTGCTACTGTACCGCTACATCCTGCAATGGTTTCCTTCAGTTGGTTTCATTGCTTCCAGGCGCCTGTTCTTACCCGCCATGGTTCTGGGTTTCTCATCCGCAGGCGCCATTGCCCGGGTTGTTCAAGCCGGTCTTTTTGAAAGCATGAGGAGTCCCTATATGCTTGCGGCGAGGGCCAGGGGAATAGGCCGCGGTGTTCGCCTTCTCTGGCATGCCCTCCGACCGGCGCTGCCGCCTGCCACTTCGTTAAGCGCACTTGAGGCTGCCTACCTTTTGGCCGGAACAGTTGTTACCGAAACAGTTTTTTCCCGACCTGGACTAGGCCGCCTATTAGTCAGTTCGATACTGCAGGGTGACTATCCCATCGCGCAGGGAGTGGTAGCCTTGGCAGCGTTGTTCTACACTGCCAGTCATATCATCGCCGATATTCTGGCCTTTCTGATCGACCCCCGGCTTCGGAAAGTAACATGAGACGCGATTTACCGACGCTGTTATCTGCTGGTTGGCTGCTCGCTGTTTGTGTTGTGAGCATAACCGCTCCTATGATCTCAAATAGTAGTCCTTACCAACCGGTAGCCGAACCGCTCACACCCCCTGGTCAACATTTTATGCTAGGGACAGACGCACTTGGTCGAGATGTCTGGACACGACTGGTCTATGGCGCTCGAATAAACCCTGGTGCATCACTACTGGCAACCGCGATTACAGTGACCATAGGTGGGCTTTCCGGATTGATCGCCGCCTCGATCAGTGGATGGCTCGATCGTACAATTATGTGGATAGCTAACGCTATGCTCGCCATCCCTGGTTTACTCCTGGCAATGTTGTTCGTCGCTGCGATGGGACCAGGGCTCCCAACCGTCATTCTTGCTGTTGGTTTCGGTGGAGCTCCAGGTTTCGCCCGTTTAGCTCGAACCATCTTCCAGCAAGTTCGTGAGCGCGGGTACGTCACCGCCGCAAAAGCCCTTGGCGCAGGGCGATCATGGGTTGCCCTACACCACCTGCTGCCCAACGCCCAAGGCCAATTGTTATCCTTAGCGACGACTCACTTTGCTTGGGCATTTATGGGGACGACCACACTTACTTTCCTTGGCTTGGCCGGTGACCCCTCCATCCCCGAGTGGGGTGCAATGCTCAACACAGGCCGGGCGCACCTGATAGACGCCCCTTGGCTCGCCCTCTTTCCCGGACTGGCGATCAGCCTGACCATCCTTGCAGTACAGAGCCTGGGCGCGCGGTTGGCAAATTCAGAAAGCAAATAGGGGGTTAACTATCCTGCTTTCACCAAGAGATCATCTTTGTGGTAGACTCCTCTCCAGAACGATACTTTCTGAAAACTGGGGCTCATCGGGTTGACGAATCTAGCTCTGGGATACTCCATCAGTATTGGTTTGTATTAATTTTTTAATTATGTTCCCTGTTCTGTTGGCTCTGGCACTTATTTTCGACTTCCTCAACGGCATCCACGATAGCTCCAACATCGTGGCGACCGTGATTTTCTCGCACGCTTTACGTCCACGAGTAGCACTTTTTTTGGCAGCGATTGCCCACTTCGCAGGACCTTTCCTCTTTGGCGTAGCCGTAGCGACTACTATCGGAAAGGGTCTACTCTATCAAAACGCCCTACAGGCTAACGTCATAATAGCCGCCCTTATCAGCGCTATCCTGTGGAATCTCATCACCTGGTATCTAGGCATTCCGTCCTCGTCTTCTCATGCTTTAATTGGTGGTTTATTAGGAGCATCGGTGCTCTCTAGCGGATTGCTTGTCGTGCAATTAGACGGCTTGATCAAAATCCTCGTGGCTTTATTGATCTCACCAATACTGGGGTTGGTGGTCGGCTTCTTCGTTATCCGTCTCACATTTTGGGCGGTACGCGATGCTAGCCCACGCATCAGCCACTTTTTTCGACGGATGCAGATATTTACCCTTATTGCGCTTGGGCTCAGCCATGGCACCAATGGTGCCCAGAAGACCATGGGGGTTATCACCTTGGGGCTAGTGCTGGTGGGCGATTTGCAAGACTTTCACGTTCCACTGTGGGTGGTTGCTGCCAGCGCGACAGCGATTGCACTCGGAACTTCGTTTGGTGGATGGCAGCTCATCCGGACACTGGGAGGGAAGATGTTTCGCATCCGCCCAATACACGGTTTCACCTCCCAGATAGCTGGAGCATCTGTCATTTTGGTCGCTGCGCTGCTTGGCGGCCCGGTGAGCACTACCCAAGTGATGAGTTCGGCGATTATTGGTGTTGGAGCGGGCGATCGGATTAACAAAGTTCGCTGGAACATCCTCGGCGATTTGATCGCCGCTTGGCTGCTCACAATTCCGGCGACGGCCGGGCTCGCCGCGCTCGCCTGGTATCTCTTGGACATGTTCGTGGTGTTTTAATAACCCATGATTAATATCACTCCGAGCAGCTATGCTGCGAGGAGTTTCCACGCTGCTAACTTCATCCCCTGACGATGCTCCGGAGAAAACCCTCCCCATTAATGTCACTCCGAGCAGCAATGCTGCGAGGAGTCTCCACGCTATCAACTCCATTCCCTGACGATGCTCCGGTAGAGATCCCTCCCCATTAATGTCACTCCGAGCAGCTATGCTGCGAGGAGTCTCCACCCTGCTAACTTCATTCCCTGACGATGCTCCGGTGGAAACCCTCCCCATTAATGTCACTCCGAGCAGCTATGCTGCGAGGAGTCTCCACGCTATCAATTTCATTCCCTGATGATGCTCCGTAGGAGATCCCTCGCTCGTAGTACTCGCTCGGGATGACATACGCCCGAGGTTTATCCCCCTTCATCAAACCAAGATTGACTTAAATCACTCCAGCAAGGATTAACTGACTCAATCAATGCAATCTTCTTTCTCCTTGACCAACCCTTGATCTGCTTTTCTCGCTCAATTGCGGCTCCCACGCTTTGTGTCTCTTCAAAATACACTAATCGAAAAAGCCGATACTTTTTTGTAAAGCCTTCAACTAACTTATGCTTATGCTCATATACACGACGTTCTAGATCATTTGTCATGCCAGTATAAAGCGTTCCTGAACTGTTTGTCATGATGTATACATAGTATTTTTTCACATGCATCATGTCCCTACTGTCCAATTTTCTTTTCTATCAATCTCTCTACCTGAAATAGTTAGGCATTAATAGATTCTTATTCATTTGCTACGCCCATTAATGTCACTCCGAGCAGCAATGCTGCGAGGAGTCTCCACGCTACTAACTTCATTCCCTGACGATGCTCCGGTAGAGATCCCTCCCCATTAATGTCACTCCGAGCAGCTATGCTGCGAGGAGTCTCCACGCTACTACTTCATTCCCTGACGATGCTCCGGTGGAAACCCTCCCCATTAATGTCACTCCGAGCAGTAATGCTGCGAGGAGTCTCCACGCTACTAACTTCATCCCCTGACGATGCTCCGTAGGATATCCCTCGCTCGTAGTACTCGCTCGGGATGACCTTAACCTGTAGTTATCACTCCGAGCAGCTATGCTGCGAGGAGTCTCCACGCTACTACTTCATTCCCTGACGATGCTCCGTAGGAGATCCCTCGCTCGTAGTACTCGCTCGGGATGACATTAACCTGTAGTTATCAATCCGAGCAGCAATGCTGCGAGGAGTCTCCACGCTATCAACTTCATTCCCTGACGATGCTCCGGAGGAGATCCCTCGCTCGCCTTGCTCGTTCGGGATCACATCCGCCCAGGGAAACGTCACTCCGAGCACATTTTGTCAATCACCATTTTCTCCAAGCCAGACCCTAACCAACTCCACGATACTTACCTCAACCCCTTGCCTGGCTTCAAACCAGTGGATATGAGGGTCGTCTGCCTTGAACCAATTCGACTGACGGCGGACAAATTGGCGGGTTGCACGGCGCATGCGACGCACTGCTTCGTCGAGGCTGATTACCCCTTGCAGATAATCCGCGATTTGATGGTAGCCGATGGCGGTCATCGCCGGCAGGTCTGGCGAAAGCCCACGCGCTAACAGCCCTTCAACCTCTTTTACCAATCCAGCTTCAAGCATGGCATCGATTCGGGCATCAATCCGCAGGTAAAGTTCAGATCGCGGCAAGGTGAGACCCACTCGCAGTACACGGAAAGGCGGGGGATGAGCCATTCGTTGCTGGCTGAGAGGGAGGCCAGTAACCTGGTAAATTTCCAACGCTCGTACAACTCGGCGAACGTTGCGGTGATCTATGCGTGATGCTGTATCAGGATCGACATCTGCCAATCGTTTATGCAATGCCTGTGAACCATGTGTAGCAGCAAAGGCCTCCAACTCACGCCGTAGACCAGGATCGCCAGATTTCGGAGGTGGGGACCAACCCTCCAAAATAGCAATCACATACTGCCCTGTCCCTCCAACCAGAAATGGTAATTTTCCTCGAAGATGGACCTCTTCGATCGCTTCATGCGCTGCGCGCCGAAAGACTGCCAGGCTCCACGGGTTTTCTGGTTCAGTAACGTCGATCAAATGGTGTGGGACACGCGCACGGTCTTCTAGTGAGGGCTTGGCGGTGCCTATATCCATCCCTCGATAGACCAACCTCGAATCGGCTGAGATGATCTCGCCGTTCAATCGCTGGGCTAGATAGATTGAAATCTCTGTCTTACCAACAGCTGTGGGACCGATGATCGCGACTAGAGGAGGTAACTTCGTCACAAGACGCCTGGCTCGCCGTCGACAGCATCAACGTAGTGCTCTAATCTCTCGACAGCTCCTGAAGAGGAACGATCAATGGCGATAACGTCAATACGCCACATTACATCCAGCATTTCATGGGCTTGCAGATAAGCCCATGCGGCTCGTTGAAGACGCCGGCGTTTAGCTGAGGTGATGCTCTCCTCAGGCCATCCGAAGTTCCGAGTAGTGCGAGCCTTGACTTCTACGAAAACAATCGTATCACCATCTTGCGCCACTATATCCACCTCCCCCTCGGGTGTTCGCCAATTCCGAGCGCGGATGCGGTAGCCCTTAGATTCCAGGTGGCGTAAAGCGACCGCTTCACCCCACTCTCCTATTTGACGTCGTCTCATCGCTCAGGGATAACCTCATCATCAATCCTATCGCCGCAAATGAAAAGCGTCAAGCAAGCTGAAACGTTTCACTTTTTTGGAGATCTTATGCTAGACTGTCAGAAGCCTTTCAGGGGAGTAATTTCATCATGACCTACACCGGCATGCTTAAACGGGCGGACATCTTCCATGATCTCTCTCCCGCACAGATTGAGAAGGTGGCTTCGATCTGTGAGGAGAAACGATTCGGCGTGGGTGAGATCATCTTTGAAGAGAAGTCAACCAGCGATGAGCTATATGTTATCGCTCACGGCCAAGTGGAAATCCTGTTTGACCCTGCTTTGGTTAGCGACCGTCCTGAAACATCCAGCCGTCCTACGACAATCGCCACCCTACGTCGAGGCCAATCGTTCGGCGAGATGGCTCTGGTCGATCGTGGCCTCCGTTCAGCGAGCGCCCGAAGTGCGAACCATGAGACCCTGTTGATCATCATCCCCCGTCAGGAGTTGATGCAAATCTGCGACGATGATCCGATGCTTGGCTACCATCTGATGTTCAACCTGGCAGCCGATCTTGCGCTCAAGATCCGCGGCTCTGGCTTGATGATTCGAGAGAAATTGCTCTATTCAAGCCAGAGCGAAGGTTCGACGAATGGTGAGGGGGCGACCTAGCAAGGTTGCAGATCTAGGCAATATAAACACTTCCTGATAATGGAAGTCCCGTCCACCAAGCAACCAGATATGCATTCAGACAATCTCCGGCTAGTTTTTGAGTCAATGCGGGCTTATATTTTGACATTGGAAAATCCCTTAATGGTCCGCGCAGAGAGCTAAAAGCGAACCGTGTATACGGTTAATATCGTGTAACCGCATGAAGTAATCCACTCCATCTGAAATAAAAACAAGTACTTGACAACCTCAAAACCTGTGATATTCTACTAGCTAGTTTAATACTGACTTACGAGAGATTACAAAGAGATGACCTCCGCCAACCGGATAATCACCATTAATTTACACTGGTGCCTTTATTACTGGCTATGGCTTGCTAAGCCGGTTCCGGTTTTGGCGGTGTAACGCGACCCAAGAATTCTTCAGTGAGCGTGGAGCACCTCCCAACCGGGAGGTGCTAAATTTTTATACGGAACAATAAGACACTATTACAAACCAGGTACGTGATACCAACCGAAGAAATGCGGATTGCCCGGGCTCATCCGCTAATGCGCGAAAGGAGAATAATCTGCTAAAGACCGCAAATTAACTAATTCACAGACAACGC
This sequence comes from Anaerolineae bacterium, assembly GCA_030605795.1. Lineage (GTDB taxonomy): Bacteria > Chloroflexota > Anaerolineae > Anaerolineales > E44-bin32 > DUEZ01. Next base: position 29,507 of record JAUWHR010000024.1, read on the forward strand.
TTATCAGACCCAGGAAAGAGCTGGGCAAAATTCAATGGAGGAGAAGAAAGTCATGAAACGCCTAACAACATTGATCGTTATGTTAATGGTCGCCAGCATGCTGATTTCAGCCTGCCAACCAGCAGCGCCAACTGAGGAGCCTGCCGCGCCAACCGATGTGCCAGCGGTAGAGCCCACCGAGGCGCCACCAGAGCCTACAGAAGAACCAGCAGTAGCTGGTATCTATATAGGCATGACCGCTGAGGAACTCGCGGCAGCCGGTTACGTAGTCGTCGCCCCAGGTGAACCAGTCCGCATCGGCGCATCCGTTGCGCTTACTGGTCCAATTCCCGAATTCGGTCTTGACATCTCCCAATCCTACCAACTTGCCGTTTCAGACCTGAATGCAGCTGGTGGGCTTATGGGGCACGAATACCAACTCGACATCCAGGATGGTGCCTGCGATGGTGATGCCGGGACTGTAGTGGCCAACGCCTTTGCCGCAGATCCCACCATTCTAGCTGTTGCCGGTGGCACCTGCACAGGTGAGACGCTTGGTCTGCAGCCCATTCTAATAACGGCTCGAATTCCTCACGTCTCTGCTAGCGCGACAAACCCTGCTATTACCAAAGAGGAATGCGATATCTGCAACCGTGTAGCCTTGAGCGATTTGCTCCAGGGCGCGGTGGATGCC
>JAUWHR010000014.1 GCA_030605795.1 Anaerolineae bacterium
CCCACCATACTAGGACCAGTATGGGCGCCTAGCACCAGAGACATAGGACCAACTGGTCGCCAAGTGCAATCAAATCGTTGATCTACTAGCTCGCGCAGCATAGCCGCCCCTTCGAGATTGTATGAATGGAGCACCTGCACCCGCAATGCACTGCCAGGCGCATGCTGTTTAGCCATCAGATCCACTAACCCTTTTACCGCTCCCTTGAATGTTCGTACCTGACCAAGTTGCACATAAGTACCGTTCACTTTTTCCACCCCGATTAGCGGCTTGATATTCAGCACCGAGGCGATTAACCCTTTCATGTGACTGATGCGTCCGCCGTGAATCAAGTACTTGAGTTCTTTCAGTGTGTACATGCTGTCGCTGGCAGCACCGATACGCTCCATCAAAGCCAGAATTTGCTCTTTCGGCCAACCAGCTTTCGCTGCTCGGGCCGCCGCCTCCACCTGCCACCCCGCTGCAGCTGACAGTGTCTTGGTATCTACGATGGTGATGTTCGCCTTTTCCACTAGCGCCGCTCCTGCCTGAGCGGCGTTGAATGTGCCGCTTAGACCTGAAGTCAAATGAATGGACAGAATGTCTGGGTCGGCGACTGCCAACTGCCGATAAGTCTCGGCAAAATCGCCCGCCGAGGGCTGCGACGTGATAGGGAGGCTGTCAGTCGCTGCCAACAAGCGATAGAATTCGTCCGGTTGGATGTCCACGCCTTCGCGGTAGGATTTGTCTTCAAGGGTAACGATGAGAGGCACAACGTGAATACCTAATTCGGATATTTGCTCAGGGGATAGGCTTATGTCTGTTCCACTATCAGTTACTATTTGCATCTTTACTCTCCTTTGCGAGCTAATCTCAGTTCCAACTGTCACTGTTCAAGAATGACATCCAAGTGTAGCAGCTTTTCCGACAACAGACGCCTGCCAACGTCGATGCGCCCTTCACTCTTAATTAAAATTCCTAACTACAAACGACTAAATCTACTCCTTCAACACCGCATGCGCCGCAGCCAACCTGGCCACCGGCACCCGGAAAGGTGAACAGGACACATAATTAAGCCCAATCATATGGCAGAACTCGACCGAGCTGGGCTCACCGCCGTGCTCACCACAAATGCCTATCTCCAGATCAGGCTTAACGCTACGCCCTTTCTCCACGGTCATCTTCATTAAGACACCTACGCCATCTCGGTCCACAACCTCAAAGGGGTTCTTTGGCAAAATCCCCCGTTCCACATAGTCAAGCAGGAATTTTCCCTCGGCATCATCCCGGGAGACACCGTAAGTCATTTGGGTCAAATCGTTGGTGCCAAAAGAGAAGAAATCAGCGTATTCGGCGATCTCGTTGGCAGTGATGGCCGCTCGTGGGATCTCGATCATTGTGCCAAATTTGTAGGTCACTTCTATGCCCTTCTCGGCCATTACATCCTTGGCTACCCTCTCCAACTTCTCCCGCTCTAGTTTCAGTTCGTTGACATGACTCGTCAAGGGGATCATGATCTCAGGATGAACCTTTATCCCCTCTTCGGTCATGTTGCATGCCGCCTCAAAAATGGCGCGCACCTGCATCTCGGTGAGTCCCTTGTACATGATCCCCGCTCGACAACCACGCAGACCCATCATGGGGTTGACTTCCCACATGCTGTTGACTACCTGGAGCATATTTTCTTTCTCTGCCAGTTCATCAGGATCATCTTTGCTGAAGCGCAATCGAGCTACCTCCTCAATCAGCTCCTCTCGCGGTGGTAGGAACTCGTGCATTGGTGGGTCAATAAGACGGATGATTACCGGCAGGCCAGACATGGCTCGGAAGATGCCCTCGAAATCCTCCCGCTGGAATGGCAGCAGTTTGTCCAGGCAGGCTTGACGTTCTTCATCGTTCTCAGCCATGATCATCTTTACAACAATGGGCCGCCGTTCCTCCTCAAAGAACATGTGCTCAGTGCGGCACAAACCAATCCCTTCCGCACCGAAAGCCCGACCTTTAGCCGCGTCTTTAGGGTAGTCGGCATTGGTCCACACCCCCAATCGCCGCACCTCATCAGCCCAACCGAGAAGTGTGATCAACTCTCGCTCCTCCTCAAAACTAGCTTCTATGGTGGGGAGGCTGCCGGTGAAGACCTCGCCTGTAGCGCCGTCTATGGATACTAACTCACCTTCCTGGATTTCTTTGTCGTCGACGCTGAACATACGGGCATCCAGATCGATCTTGATGGCTTCGCAACCCGCCACACAGGGCTTGCCCCACCCTCGGGCTACTACTGCCGCATGGGAGGTCATGCCTCCATGCTGGGTGAGGACTCCCCTAGCCTGTTCCATGCCGTGTATATCATCGGGGTTGGTTTCCGGCCGGATTAAAATTACCGCCTCCCCAGACTTGCCTCGTTCTGCAGCTGTGTCGGCATCGAAGATGGCAATACCAGTGGCCGCTCCAGGTGAAGCGTTCAGTCCTGTTGCCAGTAGTTTGCCCGCCTTCCTAGCTTTCTCTACTTCGTCTGGATCGAACCGGGGGTGAAGAAATTGGTTAACATGCTCTGGAGCAACCCGCATCAGAGCTTCTTCTTTGGTGATCAGACCTTCGTTTACCATGTCCACAGCTATTTTTGCCGCGGCTGCTGCGGTGCGCTTGCCAGTACGAGTCTGGAGCATCCACAATTTACCTCGCTCAACTGTGAACTCCACATCCTGTACATCCCGGTAGTGCTGTTCCAACAGGTCGCATATCCTTAGGAATTCTCTATGCTGCTCTGGCATGTCTTCAGCCATGTCAGCAATGGGGCTTGGGGTACGAATGCCTGCCACCACGTCCTCACCTTGGGCATTCAGCAGATACTCGCCGTAAACCTCTTCCTCTCCAGTAGCAGGATTGCGAGTAAAAGCAACACCAGTTCCACTGTCCTTGCCCATGTTGCCAAAGACCATGGTCACTACGTTAACCGCGGTACCCAAATCGTGAGCTAAGCCTTCGACATTCCGATAAGTTGTGGCCGGCGCGCCGAACCACGAATCGAAGACGGCGGCAATGGCCTGACGCATTTGTTCGTAGGGATCATCAGGGAATGCCTCTCCAAGCTCTTTTTTGTACAACGCTTTGAAATCCTTAACCACGTCTTTTAACATATTGGCGGTAAGGTCAACGTCTTGACCACCTTCGGTCTTGGTCTTGTATTCATCCAGAATGCGTTCGAAGGCATGACGATCCATGCCTTTAACAATATCGCCGAACATCTGGATGAGACGGCGATAAGCATCCAAGGCAAAGCGTTCGTTGTCAGTCAGCTTAATAATGGACTTGAGCGTTTCAGGGTTGAGTCCAATATTCAGCACGGTATCCATCATGCCCGGCATGGAAACCCGTGCCCCAGAGCGGCAAGATACGAGCAAAGGATCGGATGGATCGCCGAACTTCTTGCCGGATTGCTTTTCAACTTCCTTCATCGCCTCCAGCACCTGATCCCACAATCCTTCAGGTAGCTTCTTGCCTGCGTCGAAATAAGCATTACATGCCTCTGTCGTCACTGTGAAGCCCGGAGGCACCGGCACTCCGATGCGGGTCATCTCGGCAAGATTGGCGCCCTTGCCTCCCAATAACGACCTGACCCCGTCCCAAGACCCGGCTTTCTCTTCAGCCTGATCGATTTCATCGAACAGATAAACCCATTTCTGTGACATTATTCAAATCCTCCCAAGGAGAAATCATTTCCAGGATTCAGGATGTGCGCCGCGTCCGTCACGACTGCGGGCACGGCGCAAAGCATCCGCTAATAATACATCAAAATTGTTGTGATGTCAGGATATTATCGGAAGGCCAATCCGGATCTCGTCCCCCTCCACCCGCACCGGATAGGCCGGTATATCAACCACCGCCGGTAGTGTCAACGCTTGGCCGGTCTCCAGGTCAAAGCGGGCTCCATGACGAGGACATTCGATACCCTGCCCGTCTATCTCCCCCTCAGCCACTGGCCCATCATCATGGGAGCAGATGTCGGCGATGGCATAATACCGCCCGGCAATGTTGAATACCGCGATTAGATTACCAGCAACATCAAAGATCAGTCGCTCACCGTTCCTGATCTCATCCGTCGAAGCGATAGTCACATACTCTAATCGATCGTCGTCAAGCTGCCGATAGTTGAACATACCTCTCACCTAAAAAACGCCGTACAATGCCAGCGAAAAATATACATCCCATTCAAGCTCTCTATTTCAGGCCCATTCCTCTTCGAGCTCTTCAATCCCATAGACGCCAGCTTTCAGAACTTTTAGCGAAAGCAGCGCACACTTGAGACGGGCCGGTCCTAATTCAATTCCCAGCATCTCCAGGATGTCTTCTTTGCCCAACCCCTTGATCTCATCCAGTGTCTTTCCAACCACCGATTCAACCAGTAGATCCGCTGAAGCCTGCGCGATGGCACAGCCAACACCGGAGAAGGCGGCTTCAGTGATGCGGTCATCGTCACCCACCCGCAGATCGATCCGGATCCGATCACCACAGAGTGGGTTGTCATCTTCATAGGAATAATCATGCGGGTCGAGAGTGCCCCGCATGAGGGGATGCTTATATCGATCAATAATCTGTTCCCGATAAAGGTCTTCCATCATCAAACTCCTACCCCCGACCGCTCGTCCCGCGAGCGGAGCGAGACGGGACCGTTCGTCCCGCGAGCGTCGCGTAGCACCGTTCGTCCAGCTTGACTGGATCCCGTAGCCCCTCGACGGAGCCTGTCCTGAGCTTGACGAAGGGCTCGGGACCTTCGGCATAGCGGAGGGGTAGCGAGATCGTTCATCAAGCTTGACTTGACGGGACCGCTCGTCCCGCGAGCTGAGCGAGACGGGATTACTGATCTCCATCCCCCTCTCCCCCCAATTCTACCAGCTAACTAAAAATCTCCTTCACCTTATACAAGCCATCGACCAACTGGTCAATCTCCTCCAGTGTGTTGTACAGGTAGAACGAAGCGCGGGTGGTCGCAAGCAAGTTGAACTTTTCGTGGATCGGCATGGCACAGTGGTGACCGGCGCGCACCGCGATCCCCCGATCATCGAGGATCTGGGCCACATCATGTGGGTGCACACCCTCTAACGTGAAAGAGGCCACACCGCCACGATGCTCTGCGCTGGGTCCATAGACTCGCACACCAGGGATCTCTTCCAGCCGATCCAAGGCTCTCGCGATCAGATGTTGTTCGTGTTGGCGTACGGCCTGCATACCGAGTGAACTTAAATAATCGACTGCCGCACCAAGACCGATGCCTTGAGCGATGGGCGGCGTGCCCGCTTCGAACTTATAGGGGAGATCATTAACCGTGAAGGAGTCCAGCCGGACTCGCTTGATCATATCACCGCCCCCCTGGAAAGGAGGCATTGCGTCCAACAACTCCTCACGACCGTATAGGATACCGATACCGGTTGGACCACACATCTTATGACTGGAGAACGCGAAAAAATCAACCCCAAGATTCGAGATATCCACCGGTAAGTGAGGGACGGACTGCGCCGCATCAATCAGAACTACCGCCCCCGCCTGGTGGGCCATTTGGGTCATCTCGGTCACCGGGTTGATCGTCCCCAGCATATTGGACATATGGGTGAAGGCGACCAGCTGGGGACAGCCCTCGAGTAAGTCCTTATAGACTTCTAGATCGAGTAATCCGTCCTCGGTGACGGGGATGAAAGCCAGACGCAGTTCACGCTCCGCCGCCAGCATCTGCCATGGCACTAGATTAGAGTGGTGCTCCATTTCGGTCAGTATGATCAGGTCGCCCCGCTTTAGGTTGGCTCGACCCCAGGAGTAAGCCACCAGGTTGATCGCTTCTGTGGCGTTGCGGGTGAAGATCACCTGGCGGGGCGATGGCGCGCCGATGAAATCAGCCACTCGCTGCCGAGCATCCTCGAAGGCTTCAGTGGCTTCCTCCGCCAGACGGTGGATCCCACGGTGGATGTTGGCGTTCTGATGTTGGTAAAAAGAAGTCACCGCCTCAATCACCTGGCTCGGTTTCTGTGTGGTCGCGGCTGAGTCGAGGTAGACCAAGGGTACCCCAGGATGTATCTCCCGCGATATCACCGGAAAATCAGCTCGAATACTATCAACATCCAATACAGCAATTTCAGAACCATTAGGCATTACTAGCTCCATCCCTTATTTCCGTCGTGATCGGGAACGGCGTCTGGTCGCCGGTCGTATTTTATCGCTATTTTGTAGATACCAAAGAACTCGATCCGGGACCATCCAGCCGTTTGTGAGGTAAATATCCTCGACAAACTGAACGGCGACCATCTTCCTGTCCGCTTGTACGACCACCCCCCTAAGCCAGTCGCGAACGCGCTCGCCCTCACGGTTATGATCACAGTAGACTTCAACCCGGTCACCCACCTTGTAGGGTTTTTTCTGGATTCGGCTCACTTCCATCGGATTGATACTAATTTTCGTCACTATCTCCCCCAAGGAGAATATAAGGCAAGCCCGTTCGCCTGCCGACGGTTACATCTTCGCTAGCTTTTTGTCGATCATGCGCTGAAAGCGATCTCGCACACTTTCGAAGGGAATGCGCTCCATGATTGGCGTGAAGAAGCCATCAATGACCATCCGTTCCGCTTCTCTACGTGGCAGACCACGCGACATGAGGTAGAAAATCGGTTCATCCTCTAACTGCCCAACCGTCGCACCGTGGGTACAACGGACATCGTCAGCTAGGATCTCAAGACCTGGGATCGAATCAGCTCGAGCCTGTTTACTTAAGATCAAATTGCGGTTAGCCTGGTAGCCATCCGTTTGCTGCGCACCAGGCGCGACGTAAATCATCCCTTGCCACACCGAACGGCTTCGATCCAACAGCGCCCCCTTGAAAAGCAAGTCGCTGGTGGTGCGCGGCGCCGAGTGGTTCTGCTGGGTATCGTGATCCAGGTGTTGAACCCCGTCGGCGAAGTAGAAGGCTGACATGCGGCTCTCGGCCCCCTCACCTAAGAGGTTAATCTCACTGAAATTTTTTGTCAAATGGCTACCCACACCACCATAGATCCAATCCAGGCGAGCATCGCGGCCTACATGCGCCCGTTCATGGGTGAAATTCCACACATGCTGGCCAAGACTTTGTACTTCGATGAAAGTCAAACTGGCGCCATCTCCGACGCCAATCTCGACAATTCCTGCATGCGCCGATTGTCCACTAGGCGCCGTTGGCGAAGCTGTTTCGTGCATGTAGGTTACCGATGCCCCCTCCCCAACAATCAACAGCACGCGGCTGAAATACGCCGCCTGCGATCCTGGAGCCCAAAAGATCGAGTGCAACGGCTGCTTAACCTCGACCCCTGGAGGCACATAGAGTAGAACCCCATGCTCACTCATGGTTGCTGCCAGGGCTGAAAATTTTCCCTCCTCGTCAGGGACTATCGCTCCTAGGTGGGCTTTCAGCAGGTCATCGTGCTCCCGCACAGCGGTAGCCCAATCCACCGCGATCACACTATTTTCTGCCAGCTCTTGGCCACCCTCTACAATGGAAGGGAATCCAGGGCGCAAAACAAGCAACCAACCGTGCGGGTCGTTGGTCAATGGCTTGAGCAGCTCCGGATCCACCGAGATATCTTCCGCCGGCTTTAGCACCAATTCGTCAGCCGGCAGATTACGGATATCGGTACGTCGCCAGGGCTCATCCTTCAGGTTTGGCATTGGCATTGAGCGATATGCCTGCCAAGCATCCCAGCGACGTTCCGCCAACCATGTGGGTTCTTCCAAACGTTTAGATACGCTTATCACGTCGGCTTCTGTGAAGGGAAATTCAGGCGCGACTGTTGGGCGAACCTTGTGCTTCCGACGGATAATGGTGCTAGTACTCATTCCGGTGTCTTCCTCAATTGACCGCTTAAAAAATACGGCCGGTCCCTGTCGGCTTGCAGGGACAACGGCTAACCGATCGAACCTTCCATCTGTATCTGAATCAAACGGTTCATTTCAACCGCATACTCCATTGGCAACTCTTTCACCAATGGCTCGATGAATCCCGAGACAACCATCGTGGTCGCCTCTCCCACACTCAAACCACGGCTCATCAGATAAAACAATTGCTCCTCGCCCACCCTGCTCACCGAAGCCTCATGGCCGATGTTCACCTCGTCCACGTCAATTTCGATGTAGGGATAGGTATCAGAACGCGATTGTGGGTCGAGCAACAGAGCGTCACAGACTACTTTAGAGCGCGATCCCACTGCGTTCTTCTGAACCTTGAGCAGACCGCGGTAAGAAGCCCTCCCACCGCCTTGGCTGATTGACTTGGAGGTAATCTTGCTCGATGTGTTAGCCGCGGCATGGATAACCTTACCCCCGGTGTCCTGATGCTGCCCATTTGTGGCGAAGGCCATTGAAAGGATCTCGCCATGTGCCCCTTCACCCACCAAATAGCAAGATGGATACTTCATCGTCAGCTTACTGCCGATGTTGGCGTCAATCCATTCCATCGTGGCATCTTCGTGGACTATCGCCCGTTGGGTAACCAGGTTGTAAACATTGGTCGACCAGTTCTGGATCGTGGTATAGCGACAGCGAGCACCTTTCTTGACCACGATCTCAATCACACCGCTGTGAAAAGAGTTGGTAGTATAAGTCGGCGCCGTGCAACCCTCTACGTAGTGTACCCGCGCACCCTCATCGACGATGATCAGTGTGCGTTCAAATTGACCGATGTTGGCTACATTAAGCCGGAAGTAAGCCTGCAGCGGAAGTTCGACATTCACTCCCGGCGGCACGTAGACGAAGGAACCTCCTGACCACACGGCGCTATTCAGGGCCGCAAATTTGTTGTCGCTGATCGGGACCACTTTGCTGAAGTACTCTCGGAACAGGTCCTCATGTTGTTGCAGGCCTTCTTCGATCCTGACGAAGATTACCCCCTGCTCCTGGAGGTGCTCCTGTATGCTGTGGTAAACCATCTCCGACTCGTATTGAGCTCCCACCCCCGCCAGGAACTTCTGTTCCGCTTCTGGGATCCCCAACCTGTCGAAGGTCTCTTTGATCGTATCGGGCACATCATCCCAGGATCGACTCTCCTGCTCGGCTGGCCGAACGTAATAATAAATATCGTCCAGGTCGAGCTTGGAGATGTCCCCACCCCAGACGGGCATCGGACGGGATTGATAGTGCTCAAGTGCCTTGAGCCGGAACTCAAGCATCCAATCTGGTTCACCCTTTATCCGTGATATTTGCTCCACCACCCCACGGTCGAGCCCTTTGCCGGTTTTAAAGACCGAAACATCTGGATCACTAAAACCGTACTTATTTCGATCGATCCCTTCTAAGTACTCTAGATCCGTATCTGCCGGCATTTATTACTCCACCACGCTACCGTTGTGTCTCTCACGAATCCAATCGTAACCATGTTCTTCTAAGTGCTCAGCCAGATCTGCGCCTCCGGATTCAACGATCCGTCCATCGAGCATGATATGGACATGGTCAGGCTTGATATAGTTTAATATCCGCTGGTAGTGGGTGATAATCAGCACGCCCAACTCGGGACCGGCAAGCGCATCTACACCTGAGGCTACAATACGCAGCGCATCGATGTCAAGTCCCGAATCGGTTTCGTCCAGAACGGCGATTTCCGGTTCCAGGACCGCCATCTGCAGGATCTCGGCCCGCTTCTTCTCGCCTCCCGAAAAACCCTCATTCAGATAGCGACCGGCAAACTCATGAGGCATTTGGAGCAGATCCATCTTCTCCTTTAACATCTTGCGGAACTTGGGGATGGAAATACCTTTCTCGTCTGGGTTATCAGCCCTGAGTCGGGCGTTGATTGCCGATCGCAGAAAGTTGGCCAGCGATACGCCGGGGATCGCCACTGGATATTGAAAAGCTAGGAAAAGACCCAACCGAGCACGTTCATCAGGCTCCAGGTCTTCCAGGTCTCGACCATTGAAAAGCATCTGTCCCTGAGTTACGTCGTACTTGGGGTGCCCCATCAAGGCGTAAGCGAGAGTGGATTTTCCTGTACCGTTCGGGCCCATCAAGGCATGGATTTCACCTTGACCTACCATAAGATCAACCCCCTTTAATATCTTGGTATCCTCGACAGCAACGTGAAGATCACGTATCTCCAGAGTGGCAGCCATTCACAAACCTCCAGCCGCGGCTCGCGCGGCTTATTGCCTGGGTATTAGGGCGGATTATAGCACGTCGATTCCAACGTGTCAATAATTGTGATAAATATCATAAATATTCATCCTTTGGTGTCCTGTTAGTGTATAAATAAGCCTCAATTGTATATAAATGATAAATATCTGAAATATTGACGTTTCATGATCATCCGGTTATACTGCTAAGTATATGGCATCGACAACGCGTGAGACCATCCTGCGCTCACTACGGGAGCAGGGTCAGTGTACGGTAAAAGAGTTGGCTGAAATCGTGGGGATCTCACCGGTTTCCGTGCGTCATCACCTGTCTCACCTCCAGGTAGATAGGCTGGTGATCGCTGAGGAGATTCGGCATGGTGTAGGCCGACCACACCACATGTTTTCGTTAACCGAAGAGGCCCTCGAGCTGTTCCCCACCCGCTATTTCCGATTAATCAGCCGCCTACTTGAAGAAATCAAGGATGGTCTATCGCAGAAGCAAGTAGAGACGATTTTCAAAAGAATAGCGAAGTCGATCACCGAGAATTACGATGAGTCGTTTGAAAATCTTCCGATGGAAGAGCGGTTTCAACGCCTAGTAAGCCTACTTTCCAACGAGGGCTTCGATGCTAAATACGAGAAGCAAAAGGGGCAGATTATCATTCACATGTTCAGTTGCCCGTATCTCAAGCTCGTCCAGCAGCACCCTGAGATCTGCTTAGTCGGCCAGGCCCTCATCTCCGAGGCGCTCGCTCTTCCGTCTGAGCGTATCACTTGCATTTATGATGGCGATGCCCACTGCACCTTTTCCGTACCACTGAATGCCGGAGATTGGTAAGTGTGACCGAAGAAACCCCGGAACTACTGTGGGAAGCTGATTCGACCCACCCCCAGCAAGCCAAGAACATCCGCCAAATGTTGCGCCAGGTTATGGATCCTGAGATCAGGATGAATATCATTGAGCTGGGTCTGGTACGTGAGGTCTCATTAAGCGACGCAGGACTTCACTTGAGAATGATCCTGACTACACCCTTTTGCCCCTATGGACCCGCCATTCTCGAAATGGCCCGCGCCAAGGCGGAAGAGACCGCCGGGGTGCCGACTACGATCGAACTCGGGATGGAAATGTGGGAACCGAGCATGATGGAGAACGGTTCCGCAGCTGATTGGGGCCTCTTATGAACTTCCCTGCGTTGAATTATGTAGCGCACGGATCGGGAACTACACCCCCGATAAATTCACCGGGACGAACGGTCCAGTCAAGCTGGACGAACGGCCGGCATCTGTGACCGTGCACACTTACGATATCAACATGATTATTACGGGTTAATGTCATTCCGAGGCGTGAAACGCCGAGGAATCTAGTTTTTTGTTGAATAACATTCTGCAATTGAAGCAACGAGATTCCACGTAGGGGCGTACGGTCACAGATGCCGGGTGTAGTTCCCGGTCCGTACGCCCCTACTATGGGTTATTGTCATTTTAATGCCTGTACCATGAGACATTAAAGCCAAGGGGGTCACCTAGTTGTTACCGTTACTGTCTGTGGATCTACAGATCCTCGCTTTTTTCGCCCAATCATGCCAATTAGATTAAGCCAACCAAGAAGAAGCCGAAGAAGCAGCCCAACCATAGTAATCGCCAACAGCAGGGCTGTAGCCAGGACGACCACCATCATCCAGCCCGAAAACAACCCTCCACCCTGGTAGGTCACCAAACGAGCACGCAGGCGCCGGAGGAAGCGGGGATTAGGCTCGACCGGGACTAGGACCTGAGCCAGCCATGCCTCCAACTGTTTCTTTTCCAATCTTTTTCCCCCTCGTCCGGCTTCCATCATTCACCCTCCATAATCCCGTATTTACCTGACAGAACCCATCACCGATTACATCAAAGGGTGGGTCGATTTATTCCGAAATTACTTTACGCTACCACCACAAAAGCGTGATACTTAATTCCCCGAAGGTATTATCTCCTCCCTTAAAGTATTGAGCGTCCGGTGATAGAGGCTTTTAATAGCACCTTCCGTTCGACCCATGATTTCACCAATCTGCGCATTCGACAGCCGCTCAACGAACTTAAGAATAAGCAATTGCTGACGATCTGGCGGCAACTGGCTAACAGCGGCTAACATCATCCGTTGCTCCTCCTCAGCGATGGCCTCAGATTCGGGATGTTCACTCTCCCGGATGTTAGCTAGATGGAATTCCAGAGGGACGACTGGGCGGCGACTTCGGTCGCGATGCCAGTTAGCCACTAGATTATGCGCAATGCGATATAACCACGCGGAGAAGGGTACGCCTTGATCCTCAAAGTTAATCACATGGCTCATCGCCCTCTGGAACACCCGCGCCGTTAGGTCCTCGGCGTCGTGGTGGTTCCCGGTGCGATAGTAAATATAGTTGTAGATCCGGAGGACATGCCTCTCATATAATTCGCCGAAAGCTTCAGGATCCGATGCCGTTCTTCGGACGAGTTCCATGTCACCTACGTCTGGCTTGGTCATCGGACCCGATTCACCGGGATATGCCTTTCATTACGGAAAACCCCACTGTTTATGGATCGTTACCCTATCGAGAGTACCTCTGATCCCTCACAATTTGGAGTATAGCATGGATGATCCGGCTTGATGCTATAATGCCTCCACCCCTATGATGCAAACACTGGTCGCACTTGATCTAGAAACTACTGGATTGGACCCAGAACGAGATACGGTAATTGAAATCGGTGCCGTTCGGTTTCGCCAATCCCGTATTGAGGACACATGGTCCACGTTAGTCAATCCAGGCCGCCCGCTCAATCCATCGATCATCGCGCTCACCGGAATCAATGACGATATGCTCTCCAACGCCCCTCGATTGTCGAAGGTGTTGGGCGAATTAAGTTCCTTCGTCGGTGACCTGCCTCTCTTGGGCCACAGCATCAGCTTCGACATGGCTTTTCTCCAACCCAAAGGGCTATTCAGGTACAACCAGACACTGGACACCCTTGACCTGGCCTCTGTTTTGCTTCCTAATGCTGGTCGATACGGTTTAACATCTCTGGCACACGCGCTAGGAGTCCCGGTTCGAACCGCCCACCGCGCTCTGGATGATGCACACACCACCCATCAAATTTTCCTTAGGTTATACGAAAGAGCCCTTAATCTCCCCCCGATCTTAGTGGAGGAGATCAGCCGCCTTAGCGCTGAAATTGAATGGGGTGCGGGATGGGTATTTGACTCAATCCAGCGCCATCCCTCCCGAACAGAAGACCCTGAAGCTTATCCGCTTCAGAGCCCCTACCACTACTTTCCACCCTTAGATAAGCAACCTGAACCCCTCATGCCAACTAGAGATATTAGCCCCCTGGATGTGGAGGAAATCGCCGCCACCCTCGAACCGGGAGGCCCCTTTGCCCACCAGTTTCCCGCGTATGAACATCGCCCACAACAGATCACCATGCTGCGTGCGGTGGCCGAAGCCCTTTCCAATGAACGTCACCTGCTGGTTGAAGCAGGCACAGGAACGGGAAAATCTATAGCTTATCTAGTGCCCGCCTTCGCCTGGGCAGCCCAAAACGGTGAACGGGTGGTCATCTCCACTAACACCATCAACCTGCAAGACCAATTAATCCATAAAGATATCCCTGACCTCTGCCGGACCTTAAAGACAGACTACCGGGCAGCTGTTTTAAAAGGGCGTTCCAACTACCTCTGCCCACGCCACCTTGCGAGTTTACGCCAGTTAGGACCACGATCTGCTGATGAGATGCGCCTGCTCGCTAAAGTCCTGGTTTGGCTGCATAGTGGAGGCACAGGTGACCGCGGGGAGATTAATCTCCTACCGAGAGAAAAGGCTACCTGGTCCCGTCTATCCGCGGACAATGAAGGCTGCTCCCTGGAAGCTTGCCTCGAACACACCGCAGGCGGTTGCCCATATTACAAAGCCCGCGTAGCAGCTGAGAACGCCCATGTTGTCATCGTCAATCACGCCTTGCTGCTGGCCGACATCGCAACCGGTAACCGTGTAATCCCGAAGTATCGTTACCTGATCGTCGACGAAGCTCACCATTTAGAAGCGGCTACCACAAACGGTTTAAGTTTTCATGTCAGCCAACGTGAAGTAATGCATCTCTTGAGAGACCTCGGTGGACGGTCAGGTGGGCTGCTCGGTCAGATGCTTGTTGTAGCTCGGGCTCAACTTACTCCTGATGTATTCTCTCAAGTCGAACGGGCAGTGGCCACTATTTCTGATCGAACGCTTGATTGCATCCATTTGGCGCGGCGCACATTCGAAGCCCTTTCAGAATTCATGACCCATCATCGCGAGGGGAAACCGATTGGGCCTTATGGTCATCGGCTGCGCATTGTCCCAGCCACGCGTACGTTGCCCGAATGGTCGGAGGTCGAAATTGTCTGGGAGGATCTTCGCCGCCCACTCTCAACCGTGGTTGAATCGCTGGCTGAGATAAGTGAAGGCCTGGAAGAGCTCGCCCTGGCCGGCTCGGCGTCAACTGAAAACCTGGCCATCGCCGCCAGAATCGCTTCGCGGAGCCTGAGCGAGGCTTTCACCAACCTCGATCGGATGATCTTCGAGCCGGATCCTCAGACGATTTATTGGCTCTACGCACAGATAGGCCAGGGCAGGCTATCCATGCACGCGGCACCTCTTGAGGTGGGCCCCCTCATCGAGCGATATCTGTGGCATGAAAAAGAATCGGTCGTGATGACCTCAGCTACATTGACGACTGGCGGTGAATTCGATTACATCCGTCGCAGACTCAACGCTGAAGATGCGGAAGAAATCGCCCTTGGCTCTCCATTTGACTACGAGACCTCCACCCTGCTCTACCTGGTCAACGACATTCCCGAACCGACCAATCGGCAGGCATACCAACGAGCGGTCGAAAGAGGTTTATTGGCCCTTTGCCGCGAGACGGGTGGGCGAACTTTAGTCCTCTTTACCTCTAATGACCAATTGCGACGCACGGCTCGAGCTATTGCTGAGCCCTTGGCAATGGAGGGTATTCAGACCTTCGAGCAGAGCTCGGGTGCATCACGGCACACGTTGCTTAAAGATTTCCGCTCCACAGAGCAAGCGGTGTTGCTAGGAACGCGATCCTTTTGGGAGGGAGTGGATGTCCCTGGAGAGGCGCTCTCGGTCCTGGTCATCGTCCGCCTCCCCTTCAGTGTCCCCAGCGACCCAATCGTCGCTGCACGATCTGAGACGTACGAATCTCCGTTTTACGAATACACCGTACCAGAAGCCATCTTACCCTTCCGTCAAGGCTTCGGACGCCTGATCCGCACCAAGTCCGATCGAGGGATTGTGGTCGTACTCGATCGCCGCATACTTACCAAGCCCTATGGGCGCGCCTTTGTAGATTCACTCCCCCAATGCACCGTTCGTCTCGGGAAACTAGCGGATCTGCCCACTTCCGCTGCTCGCTGGCTGGGCGTGTAATCCTTTATAGATCACTCCCCACCTTTCAGTGAACCGGTGGATTACCACCTTTACCACCCCACATATAGTCCCTTTTCCTGCTGGCGGCTGCTTTCATAGCAGACTTAATTGATGTAATATAAACCGCAACGTATTCGAGTCGAAATGGTTAAGGAGACACATCATCCACGGAGGTCTACCTTACAATGACTGAGGTCTTCTACGGATATGTTTATGTCGCAGGACGTCACGATGGCCCAAAACGGCTGGAGGGCATCGAGAGCTTGGTGCCTTTTGTGACGAAATATCTGTTCAGCGAAGAATTGCGTATCACCGATTCTTCCGATAACTTGATCCTGCACGTTTTGGATGGGGTGGACCTTTTCTCCACCCTTCACGAGTATGACGTGGACCTTCCTCAAATTTATCAAAGCCTCCGAAGGGATATCTTGGGCGTGGGCTTAAATATGGACGACCAGTGGGGCGACTGGCAGGATGATTACGACAGAATCAGCCCCTCCCCGAGTGAAGTAAGAACGCGTTTAGCTATAAAGAAAGCTTGCAAAGCCGCTCAAACCGTAGCTGATGTGGCCAAACTGCTGGAGGACAATTGCTTCATCGCATTCTTCGAAAGCCAGGATGGAAGCCGAGCTTGGGGCGATTTCGACCCCATCGATCATTCTGTTGTGGAGATGAACGAGACGGGAAAGTGGGGCTCGCAAAAGAAGTTGGGCAGAGTAACCCTGGAGCCTGCGGCAAAAGTGCACCATGATGGTTCTGGGGAGGACATCCACGTCTTTATCCTTCTTGATCCACCCCCCGATTGACGGCCAGGGCTAAGGTGAAGATCAAATGATCCCTCCGGCCGGTTGACGTACCCGGTTCGGCAGGGCTATAATCTCATCACTCCATTGGAAGGACGGACTTTCATGATCGACGTCAACGAATTGCGCAACGGCGTTACATTTATGTTGGAGGGGGATCTCTACAAGGTATTGGATTATTCCCATCATAAACCTGGACGCGGCAAGGCCACGATCCGGACTAAGGTACGCAATCTGCGTAGTGGCGCTGTACTGGAAAAGTCGTTCAATTCCGGTGATCGGGTTCAGGACATCCGGCTCGACCACCATATTGTTCAATTCCTTTACCAGGACGGCGAACTTTTCCACTTCATGGATACAGAAACTTACGAGCAACCAGCGTTAAATGCCTCTATGCTCGGCGAGACGATTAATTACTTGACCGAAGGCCTTGAAGTGAAACTAACTTTCTACCAGGATGAAACATTGGATATCGAGCTTCCCACCGCGGTTGATCTCAAAATCGAGGAATCCGAGCTCGCTATTAAAGGCGATACCGCTACCGGTGCCAACAAGACTGTCACCACCCAAACTGGCCTTAAGGTCCAAGTGCCCCTGTTTGTCGAAGCCGGCGACACGATTCGTGTTGATACTCGCACCGGCAACTACCTAACCCGAGTTTAAAGATACCCCAACCCTATTGGCTATGCGCAACCCGTCCGGCACTGTATGCCCCTTTTACTACCAAGACTTCCATCGCGGCCGCTCTCGGCAGGAGTGCCGACTCATCGACCGCACCCCAGGTGGAGGCACCTATACTCCTGACCTTTGCACCAAATGCCGAGTACCGCGCATCTTAATGGCCAACGCCTGCCCCAATATGGTGCTTGAGGCTAAGGTTGCCTCGAGTTTTTTCGGTCTCCGCAAGCGGATACAAGTCGCTGCCTATTGCACTCGCTCATTGCAAATCGTTAAGGAACCTGAAATCGGCTGTGGTCAGTGTCACCTTGCCTTTGCCCCATTAGATCCATCTAAGGAAGAAATATGATCACTGCCCTGCTAATAGACCTTGATAATACGCTGCTCGGGAACAACATGGAAGATTTCATCCCAACCTACCTCAACCGGCTGGGAGCCTACATGGCCGATATGGTGCCGCCTGATCGTTTCATTACCGAATTACTGCACGGCACACGAGCGATGATGGAGAACCTCGATCCAACTGTCAGTATGGAACAAGCCTTTGCCGAGGCTTTCTACCCTGCTTTAGGCTTACCCGAGTCGGCTGTTAGGTCTCAAATCGGTGATTTCTACGCGACAGTCTTCCCAACCCTTCAGACAATTACCACCCATCTTCCTGAAGCCGAACAGCTTGTCCAAAGTGCGCTAGAGGCCGGACTTGAAGTTGCCATCGCTACAAGCCCACTCTTTCCACGTACAGCTATTGAACAACGCCTCGACTGGGCTGGTGTACCTGTAGAGCGCTATAACTATGCCTTGATCACCAGCTATGAATACTTCCATTTCTCCAAACCCCACCCGGAGTTCTATGCTGAAATCCTGGGAAGATTGGGTATATCCCCCCACGAAGCCGTTATGATCGGCAACGACCCTGAAAACGATATCGCTCCTGCTCAAACCATGGGGATGTCCGTCTTCCACGTAAGCCGTTCCCCACTCGATGCCTTTCCTGGAGGTCAGTTAATCGATGTTATTCCATGGCTGGAACGGGTCACAAATCAAAACCGCCCAGAAGCGGCTAACCACTCGAAAATACTCATAGCACGACTCCGCGGCTACCTAGCCGCCTTGATCGGTATGGTCACTTCTCTCGATGAAAAAATTTGGACCCGACGACCGGCGGAGGATGAATGGGCACCCATCGAAATCGTTTGCCACCTGAGGGATGTCGAAAAGGAAGTCACTCTCCCCCGGGTTAAGACGATCTTGACCGAAACCGACCCTCACCTTCCCCCCTTCGACACAGATCGTTGGGCAGAAGAGCGGGATTACATCCACCAATCAAGTCCTGATGTGTTGGCTGATTTCATCCAAGTTCGAAAACAAACTATCTCCCTGCTAACAACGCTCAATATGGAGGATTGGTCTCGCTCAGCCCGTCATTCTTTATTCGGACCGACGGCTTTGGCAGAGATCGTTAACATTGCCACCGAACATGATCTGATCCATTTGGGTCAAATGCGATCGGCTTTGGAGAGTAAGGTGGTCTGATAGCAATCCCTTTTTCGCCCCCCCAACCATTCCATAAAAATCGCCTCAATATTCTTGGGTGGGGTGTGGTGTGTAGTGGAGGGACGTGAGGATATTTCGAGGAGATGTTATCGGTAAGATTGGGGAAATCTATTGAGAGCCAATGTGGACAATTGTTTAATCTCATTAGACCAATATTGATAGGTTATCTGACCAATGATTTCACTTGAATTTTGTATAGGCCACGAGATGACCATTTCTCGATTTATAAATTCGTTATCGGACATTTATTTATATAGTTATAAATCTCAACCATCTTCTTGATAAATCTGTGAATAGTCTCATTGTCATTGTGTACCTCGACGTGATAATAACCTGCGAAGGTCACCAAGCAAACTAGTCTTCTTTCTAGGTGGTATTCTTTTATCTTTGGCGATAATATTTACCATGATATTCTCTAACCTTCGTTGTTCACGAATTGTGAAGCTACGAGTACCGTATAGGTATCTCAGCCGAAAATAGATGATCTCTCGCAAAAACCGAATATCGATAATCTCTTTAGTCAAAGCATCCATCTTATCTAAGTATCGAGGAAGACGTAGTTCTGTATAAATAGCTAAATAAAATACTTTTAGGTATATTGGTAAATCGCCACTGTCAATTTCCTCTTCAAGTATTAGTGCAAGTTTCGGAGTACCCAACGAAAAGCTTAAAAGCGACTGCACAAGCATTGTTGGAACTATTTTCATAAACCAAAGGAAGGTTTCCACAACTACTTCGGAATCAACAGCTTGTTCTTGTATGTCATCTCCCGTAACCTCCTTTACCCTCTCTTCGAACTTTCGCATGTCCTCTTCGTCAAAGGACTCGCTAAATGATTCAACCGTAAGGATTAGTAGGTAAAGTAGTTCTATGCTAGTTTCCAAGCAAAATCTAATATGCTCCTTTTTCAGTTGCTTACTATCAATCAATTCGCAATTTCTTATTAGCCGTGCATATAGTACAAGAATTTCGAGTGCGTTTGACTGAGAAGCAACAGCATCATCCGTTAATTCTTCCGAAGTTCGTAGGTCATCCTCTTCTTCGCTATCAAGTATCTGGGCTTCGATTACTCTGTCATATATAGCATCCTTAATTTCTTCAGTTAGTCTAGATGCTCGAAGCTTTTCAACGAAGTTTTCTTTCTCATCTTCTGGAATTGATTCTATAAGACTTTTGTTAAGTTCGATTTCACCAAACTTGGAGATACTAATTTCATGTAAACCCAATCTCTCATATAACATTTCAATGTTCTTTTTGAGCCTTTCCATGATAAGCGACAGGAGGTCTTCATTTTTACGGACTAATCCTGTGAGATAATCTATTGAATTTGCATATTTCAGGTATCCATCCTCTCCGATAATTACTTCATAAAACTCGGTGTCCTCAATCATCTGCTTTGCCACGAAATATTCAAAGAACGCAATCGACCTAAATGAAACCAAATCACCTTGTTGTACAAGTACACCTCTCTGGATTAGAAAATCAAGGATTGTTTGAACTCCTCCTCTAATTGGTAGGCCACGACTTGAAAAGTAGTCATTCAAGTGCATAAGAGCATCATCGAGAGATATCCTAATTTCGCTGGTTTCTACAAGGTATTTAGCCATATTCGCAAGAAGATCTTCAATATTTCTGAAGTCAATGCCACCTGGAAGTAATTCCTCTTGGGGGGATTTGCTTATTAGGATTTCAATGAAATCTTGGATAAGCGTTGCTTTATTTATAGGTTGGTATTCTCTTTCATGCTCAATTACAAATAGGATAATAGAGATGATAAATGGTGTGCGAGGTAAATTTAAATCGATTAGCTGGTAAAGAATAGTATCTGCAACTTCACTTGGAGTAAAATCAAGCGTGCTCTTCTCATACCATTTCTTAGCTAATAGCCGAATCTGCTTTCGTCCAAACGAATGTATATAAATCTGGTTTACCTCAATGCCTAAATCTGGAATCTTATCAACTTGCAATTCAAGCAGTAGATCTTCATTGAGAGTAAACATGTATTGTTGATTTGGATATTCCTCAATGAAAGAAACTAATAACACTAATCCCTTTTTATCGTGCAAATCGAAGTCATCAATAAGCAATATCCATTTCTCGTTGCTAAGAAAATCGTTCACATCGATTTCAATTCCGTAATTATGAAGGTAGTTATTGATTGCGTGTCGGATGCTATCACTGCTTTTTGGTAGATCTCTCCAATTCAATAATAATGGCACCTTTGCTGCACTCATATTCGCAGGCTCTAGATACCTTGAACTAATGAAGTTCAATAAAGTAGTTTTTCCACTCTCCTGATCTCCAATAAATACGACATTCTTTTCTTCCTCAATAAGTTCATCGAGAGTTATGGCTACGTCATCTGCCTTCTTCGTTTGTTCTGACCTCAATGAAAGAGGGGGTTCGACAAATACCTCTTCTAATTCTCTTGGCAAGCTATATGGATGAGTAGAAGGTAGAAGGATGCTGTTGATACCTTTTACAGCAATTTCACGAATTCTTGTTATTATGCTTAGATTAACAGGTATTGGTGTAGTGCTTGATTTTGACAATTCGAAACTTACCTGACCGGATGTTTGATCATAAGCTAGAGCCGGCACAAAGCTCCGACTTCGGTCAATGTACTCTCTAAGATTAACAGTGCCATTATTCTCGTCAAGGGAGTAGTTGATTATCGAATAGCCATTGAAATACTCTCTCCTGAAAAATAATGAGCCACCACTGATGAGTATTATCTTGTTATTATCAATTGGTTGAACTAAGTCGATGTCAGGTTCATGTGAATGTCCAGTTAGCAAAAAGCTGAATGCGCCATAGACTCTTCGCTTGATTTCATTCCGCTCAAAATCTCGTAAGTAACTAATAGGATGATGCATGGTCAATATTCGCAAGTCGCAATCTGACAACTCTTCTATGCATCTATCAACTACCCTTTCACCAACAATTAATTGACCGTAGTCTTCGTCCCCTCCGTAAGCTCGCCAAGCAGTATTAATACATGCAATTCCGATTTTCCTCTCTCCGTGAGAGAATTCATATGTGTAGTGAAATACATCCCTGGTCAGTAAATGTTCATTTGGTATGCTGTTAAGAAAATTATCAAAATTCGTCATTCTTTCGAAGAATTCAGGGTATTCTGAATAATTATCGATTAGTGTATTAACCTTGTCACGATCTGTTAAGTATGATGTCATTCCTTCTTCATGAATTGTTTTGATTTTAGATCTTTGGATATCGTGATTGCCTGGACAAAAGAAGATGTTGTTTAAATCCAATCCAAGATGATCGAGGAGGGGGTTAATAAATTGCTCTAGAACCTCCTCATAATCAGATCGACCTTTTGTATATCCAAAATCTCCGTTAATTATTAAATCACCAGAAAAAACTACAATGTCAGGTGAAAGTCCTTGATTCTTATGGAGTAACAAATCATTGAATAATGCTTCAGTAACTATCTTAAATTCCTCAATACCTTCTAATTTGAAGTGCAAGTCTGATAGGTGGAGAATCCTTAAATATGCCATTGATAGTCTCCTCTTTAAATATTTTGAAGATTGCAAGCCTGTTTCTCTTAGATATTATCGTTAGATCTATTTGCCTCTTGGCTCTCTGTTTTTAAGATATACCCGACCTCAATCGAAGTCGGGCTTAGTTTTGCGATGTAAGTGCCTGGCACCCCACTACGCCGAGGCTGAACTGTGTAGATATAGATTACATCAGGTGAAAACCTGATTCAAGGAGAAAACAATTCTCCATCTGAATACATGATACACAAACCAACCTTAGGAAACCCTCAAGATAATATTACTAGTTCTCAATTGAATTAATCACTAGGAAAAGATACCGCCCCAGCACACCGGAGGGGGGCCGGCTGGGGCTTTGGCGTGCTCGCAAAGCCACGCCTTGGTCATTTTATTTACAGAGATAGGTTATGTCAAACGGATTTATTGCGTTTGTGGTGGTGTTTGTGATTGCGCTTTGTTGTTAGTCGGATGCGGCATTTCTTTTATATATTTATCCGAAATCTTAATGGACACGATAAAATTCACAACCAAACCTATCAAATCCTTAAGTTCGTCCAATCCCATCTCTTCCCATTTTCTAGTATAGTGTGTCTCATCATTTCCAAGCCAGGTTGCCCTTTCTGCTAATGCTTTAATTCTACGGTCCTCAATATGATCTGATATAACCTTTCCAAGTGGTACCTTCCTTGCAATCTTCTCCTTCAGTTCTTCATCTTCCACCTGATCAATCACAAAGTCCTTTACTAAGAATTCAAGCGCCTTACGATAGCCACAACCACAAACCTGTTCTAATCCTCTCGCTTCAGCTGCTTCAGCATCGTTATAAATTCCTTGAAATTTGGGCGAGATTTTATTTATCTCATCAGAAAAGGATGTCCCAATATAAGCCTTTGGTGCAGAATTCAAATATATATATGAAGTTCTACCAAGACAGCTGTAATAGGCGATAAATAGCTTTTGACACTTTAATCTTGTGCAGCGGCAAACCAATTGCAGGTCATAATAAGTATCATAAGCATATATCACCACCGGATCGATTCCATGGTTGCACAAGGGACACGTATCTGGTTTATGCTCAATCATTCTTGAATTTTTTTCGCCTTCGACGTCTACTGATGGTATAGAAATCGTCATTATTCACTTCCTAGAAATACTCATGATGACTACGCAAATAAGAGTCTATCCCACATTAGAGCAAGTGCAAAGTACTTCAATGCACCTCATAGTGATAAGCACACAGGGATGAAAATAAGTTGCCCCCAACCTGAGGGGGAACAGGCTGAGGGCTTCAGGCGTACTTGCTTATGCTCGCTTGTTAAAGAGTAAAAAGGTCAGTCACAAATCTAGGGGATTGTTCTGAAGGTCTATGCTTGGAATTATGCGGACAATGAAGGTGCCTACACGATGCTGCCAACTCAGCCAATCGCTTCTTCGAAAGCCACAGCTTCCAATTCCGCCATTCCTATTTTAAGTAGGAACATTTCGATCGACTCTTCTTTAGGTAGCTTTCTTTTTCTCCTTGATAGGAACCTGGCAAACGTCGCTGCTGGACTAACCAGTGAAATCAAATCATCGATTCTTCGAGCTTTGTATAACCCTCTAAGTTGATCAATCCAGCTTCTTGGTTTTCTCACATTGACAGTCCCAAACTTGACCCCTCTGACCATCACACGTGCAATAGCTGTAACCCATTCATCATACGTTGGATAGTCTGAAGCTCCTTTCTCATAACCGAGGTCGCCCAATAATATCTGATGGCCCTCGCTTCTATTATTATCAAACATCTTTGGATGATTCCACCAATTTAAGAGTAAATAATTCATAAAGATTTCCTTCTTTTCACTTCTTCGGATTATTTCACCGATAACTTCAGGTCGCCTATCTTTTAACGGGTATCTTTCTCGCACTTCATTATCGGATTCATTTATGGCATTAATATAGGTTCGATATTGTTGGACAATTTTATCAATCTCGTTATCAGTTGATTGGAATGTTCTACTAGAATCGCTTTCCAAACTCTCCTTTGCACTCAACTCCCTCCCACAATATCGGCATTTAATAGCATCCGATCGAATCCACTCAGCACAGTAAGGACATTTTTTACGGTCTTCTGAGGGCAACTCTGTTTCTAACTCACGACCGCAATAACGACAAACAATTGCTTCATTTTGGATTTCTTCAGCACAGAAGGGGCATTTCTTCATTGGAGGTCCCCTGGAGGT
Organism: Anaerolineae bacterium; assembly: GCA_030605795.1. Classification (GTDB taxonomy): domain Bacteria; phylum Chloroflexota; class Anaerolineae; order Anaerolineales; family E44-bin32; genus DUEZ01. The sequence continues at coordinate 24,320 of JAUWHR010000014.1, forward strand.
CGAGCAACTACAGTCTATAATCCTTGGTCGGAAGGAGTCTGGCTGAGGTCTGAGTTACTTCGGCGTTGAACTAGAGCCTTCTTCTACTGGTAGTTCCCGGCCACAATAGCGACACACAATAGCTTTAGCTTTTATTATTTCTGCACAAAATGGACATTCTTTTATTTCTGGGAGTTTTGGTCCAGGTTCAGAATATCCACTCCTAAGAGTTTGTCTAGTAATTCTATTAATCTCGGTATCTCTTTTATTTTTTTGCCGACGAATTACTACTGTTTTAAATACCCAAAACCCCAACATAAATAGAATCCCGAAAATCCCGTTACTGTAATCCCCTTCAAACATTAGAATGATGCTGAAAATTATAACCAATGCGAAAATGCCCACTTCTCTTGCTGTCCATCCTGACATTGGCTCCTCCTTCAATTTAAACGAGTAACGCTACGAATATCGCAATTCCAGCCCACTTCCCCTTGATGTACCAATGGCTGCCCCTATAATAAAATATTCTTCCTACTGTTCTGTAATGCCAGGGTGTCACTCGTGAGTACAATAGTCACAAATCGCCACTCGATCTAAGGGGGGCACGCCAATGAGTTGAACGTCCTACTTTCCCCTTTGGTACTAGTTGGACGCCTGATTTCATTCTACTACAGGAATCTATCAATTGGGCCATGCTCCCTATGAGCCTCTGACAAATCATCCTTCACCATTTCCACATACCGTCTGGTCATTTCCAGGGTTGAATGACCCAATAAACTCTGAAGGTGAAGGACATTCATTCCTGCTTTCAAACTTAGTATAGCAAGGTGTGTGAGGTCACTATTGATTGTAGAGCCCTTAGAAGCCCTCCTGGTTCTTTGTGGGTGAAGTATAGGGGCATTCTCATTTATTGAGAAAAGTGTCAATAGGTCCATGTAACCTATGAGCCTCTACCAAATCATCATCCAACATTTGGACATACCGACGAGTCATCAAAACTTCAATTCAAGAATCGGTCCACTGGTGAATGATCCCTATGTGCTTGAAGCAAGTCCTCATCAACTTGGGCGACGTAGACACGAACCATATCCAAGGTACGGTGACCGAGTAGCCTCTGTAAAGCTATCAGATTAATTCCACTCCGAAGCGCCATAGTAGCAAAGCTTCGTCGACATTTGTGGCAACTTATTTTCACCCCTGAACTCTTGCTGATCCTTTCCATTGCGGAGGCTAACCCAGAACCGGTTAGATTGAAGATTCGTCCATTGTCATCAGGAGCTTTCATTCTCCACTTCAAGAGAGCACGGCGGGCTTTGACCCCAATTACTGCTGTACGGGCTTTACCACCCTTCCCGTTGCGTACAAGTATGCTTCCTGTCTTTATGTCAACATCATCCCAAGTCAGGTCCAATAGCTCAGCCCTCCTTAGCCCACTATCAATCAAAACAAGGATGATTGCCTTATCTCTAAAATTACAGACTGTCAAGACCTTCTTGATCTCAGCGGGGGTAAGAACTTCCATCCGCTTTTCGTGTACCTTGGGCATATCAACCGTGAAGATGTTAGCAAGATACCCCTCAGCATGTGCAAAGCGTACGAATGCTCTAATTGCCCTTGCATGGGCGTGAACGGTGGCGCTTGAAACTCCCCGTTTTGCCACACTAGCCAGAAACCTTCGCACATCCTGTGATGTGATATCATCTGTCTGCAAGCTCTCAATGAAAGGGGTCAGCATTCGTTGGTAAAAGTCTAGGGTGTCTTCACTGCACAGCTTCGCTTCTCTACTTAGTAAGAAGTCTGTCAGAATCACGTGCCCGTTCATGCTGGTAGCCTCCTGTTCCACCAGCGACGAGGCTCAAATTTCCTGTCCCTCACTTTTTCAACCCCCCGACATAAGTCTACTTTACATCACTAGTAGCGCCAGATATAATCAATTGAGCGGGGAAGTGCTGGAATTGGCAGACAGGCGTGACTTAGGATCACGTGCCGTAAGGCGTGAGGGTTCAAATCCCTCCTTCCCCATTCATGCGCTTGGACTGGATACCACCCCTACACCAGTACAAACGACAGTCCGTGCCCACCAAAGGCGCGCTCTTGGAGGATAGACACGTTGAAAATTAATACCGAGACCCTGGAAGACCGCCAAGTACAGCTCACCGTGGAGATCCCCGGCGAACGTCTGCAGGCGGCGATGCGTTCCACAGCTCGACGCTTGAGCCGCGAGACTCGCATCCCTGGTTTCCGCCCAGGTAAGGCGCCATACAACATAATCATTAACAAATTTGGCGAACAGGTTGTATTCGAAGAGACGTTAGACGACCTCGGCAAGGAAATCTATCATCAGGCGCTGGAGGAAACAGAGCTCGACCCCTATGGCCCTGGCTCGCTTGATGAAGTGGTCAGTCGTGATCCGCTCGTAATACGCTATACCGTACCGCTCCCTCCCGAAGTTAACCTAGGAAACTACCGAGAGATACGTATCCCGTACGAAGACCCCCAGGTCACCGATGACACCTTAGAGGCGGTCTTGGAGGATCTACAACAGAGACAGGCCCTGATCGAACCAGCTGATCGCCCAGCTCAACTCTCCGACGTAGTAGTTCTGGATATCCGTGGCGAGCTTCGTGAACCACCGGATGAAGAAGACGCCATTCTACTTGATAAAAAAGGAGTGGGGGTATTGATTGCTGAAGAATCTGACTGGCCCGTTCCTGGGATAGCCGAGCATCTCATAGGACTTGAGGTCGGAGACGACCGCCACTTTGAGTATATCTTTCCGGAGGACTATCCCTCAGAGGACTTACACAATCTCACCGCTGATTTCCATCTCACTTGCCTCGAAGTCAAATCTCGAATCGTCCCCGATTGGTCGGATGACCTAGCTCGAAACGTTGGGGACTACAACGACCTTCTCGATCTACGCTTGAAAATCCGTGGGGAGTTGCTTGAACGAGCCCAACGCCAGGCCGATGCGGAGTACGCCCAACGGGTAATCGAAGCTACGATTGAAGGCGCCACAATCAGCTACCCACCAATGCTGCTGCAAGACGAAGTGAACGAAATGCTGACAGAGTTGGGACGACGTTTGATGAGACAGAACCTCAATCTGGAAGACTACTTAAAGATCGAGAAAAAAACCAAAGAGGAACTTCGCTCCGAGCTTGAACCGCGAGCCCTAGAACGCCTCACTCAAGCTCTCGCCCTGGGGAAATTAGTCGAGGTCGAGGAACTTGAGGTGGGGGAGGAGGAAGTTAGTACCGAAATCGATCGAATCATCGCACCTTTCAAAGACCAGTCGGAAGAGATCCGGAAGTCGTTTGACGACCCGATGAGTCGCCGTCACCTCACCCTTGATCTGCTTACTAATAAAGCCATTAAAAAAATTGTCGCTATCGCTAAGGGTGAGCTAAACTCTGCCGAAGAGACCTCTGCCGAAGAGACCTCTGAGGTACCCAAGCAGGAAAGTATACCTGATGAGGGTAACCCAAATAAGGAGTAAATGAAAATATCATGTCAGATATAAACCCTCAATTTCTCGTCCCCATGGTCATCGAAACCAGCGGCCGAGGGGAACGAGCATACGATATCTATTCTTTACTTCTCCGAGAGCGTATCATCTTTCTCGGAACACCGATAAACGACCAAGTCTCTAATTTGATCATTGCCCAATTGCTTTATCTCGACCGTGAGGACGCAGATAAGCAAATCTACATGTACATCAACTGTCCTGGCGGCGGTATTTATTCCGGTTTGGCAATCTATGATACGATGCAGCAGCTTAGTGCCCCAATTTCAACCGTTGCCGTAGGGGTCACAGCATCTTTTGGGACTGTACTCTTGGCCGCGGGCACCAAGGATATGCGCTACGCGCTGCCTCACGCGACTATCCACCTTCACCAACCAATGGGTGGAACACAAGGTCAGGCGACCGATATTGAGATTCAGGCCAAAGAGATATTGCGCCTTCGTGAAAAATTGAATATTATTATTGCCAAACATACCGAGCAGTCGCTGGAAACAATTGAACGTGACACCGAGCGGGATTTCTACATGGATGGCGAAGCTGCCAAGGAGTACGGCCTGATCGATCACGTTCTCTACCCCTCCGACGAGAAGAAGAGTAAAGAAGAGGGAGACGAGTAGTTAAAATGTCGGTTAAGCACCCTACCTCACCGGAGACGCGCCGGTGCTCATTCTGCAATCGGGATGAAGGCGAGGTCCAGCGCCTGATCGCTGGACCCGAAGGCGTTTTCATCTGCAATGAGTGTGTCGACCTTTGTCGGGACATCCTCGAAGGTGAAACTCCATGGCCTGCTACTGCAGGAACTCCCTCCGACCGGCCACCACTACCCCCCCAAGAGATTTACGGCCGATTGGATGAGTACGTTGTCGGTCAGGATAATGCTAAACGCGTGCTTTCCGTTGCCGTTTACAATCACTATAAACGGATCGCACACCGGGGCCGCACGGATGTTGAGTTGGAGAAGGCTAATATCCTTCTCATGGGCCCCACCGGCTGTGGCAAGACCTTGCTTGCCCAGACCTTAGCAAAGAGTCTCGATGTTCCCTTTTGCATCGCCGATGCGACCGCCTTAACCGAGGCCGGCTATGTGGGTGAGGACGTTGAGAACATCCTGCTACGATTACTGCAAGCTGCTGATTTTATTGTCCCGCGTGCCGAACGGGGGATTGTCTATATTGATGAGATCGATAAGACCGCGCGCAAAACGGGCCACAATCCGAGCATCACCCGCGATGTTTCTGGTGAAGGCGTGCAGCAGGCTCTTCTGAAGATCATCGAAGGCGCCGTGGTTAATGTGCCCCCTCAGGGCGGTCGAAAGCACCCTCAACAGGAGTTTATCCAGGTCGACACTAAAGATATCCTCTTCATCTGCGGCGGCACCTTCAATAGCTTGCCCGACATCATCGCCGAACGAATCGGTCGTCGAGGCAAACTGGGCTTCTCCGGCACGGTGGAAGACCGGGCAGTGAGCAGTGCGGACGACAGTCTCTTGTTGCGCCTGGTCACCCCCGACGATTTGATGCGCTTTGGCATGATACCCGAACTCGTCGGACGACTGCCGATGGCGATTAGTGTGGACCCCCTCGATTTTACCGCCCTGCGTACCATTCTCACCAGACCGCGTAATGCCCTAGTGCGCCAATACCAGCGCCTGTTCGAGATGGACAACGTCGAGCTCCACTTTACCACTGAGGCTTTGGATTCGGCGGCTGAATTAGCGTTAGACCGAGAAACCGGTGCCCGTGGTCTGCGGGCCATCATTGAAACCACCCTGCTCGACGTGATGTACGAGATCCCCTCACGCCCCGAGATCCATAAGGTTACAGTGGGCGAAGACGCGATTACTGGCACTGGTCGACCCCGGCTGCTCGACGCCCAAGGTAAGCAACTCCCCTTCGGAGACGAAATTCTGTCAGACGCTGCCTGATCCCACCTTTGCCAGCCAAAGGATGGCTCGGTTGTATGAATAGCTTATCTTCTGATTTTATCTTGCCGCGTTATAGAGCTATCAAGAGAATCGCTGTCGTTATCTGCCCCCCGTTCACAGCACTGCCTTTCCCTAGAGCACCCAGGCCATAAAGTTCTAGGTGAAACCTATGTTCAGATCCCCTAGCCAAGGGCGGAAGTGAGCATTATCCTCTCACCCCACCCTAGGCCACGAGCTGGAGTATGTATGGGTGAACTAAACCAAATACAGGCCATGATCATCGATCTTGACGGAGTCTTATGGCTCGGCGATACTCCTCTTCCAGGTGTTGTGGATCTATTTAACTTGCTCCACCGAAAATCGATCCAATACATTTTAGCGACAAACAATGCCACCGCCGACCCCAATAGCGTATGCAACCGCTTAGCAACGTTAGGGGTTAATGTAGAGCCCGACAGGATCCTTACCTCCGGTCAGGCATCTGCCCAATTCCTCCAACTGCAATTGCCTCAGGGAGCTCTTGTATACACCATTGGCGAGTCAGCCCTTAGGATAGCCCTAACCCAAGTGGGTTTTACTCTCACCGATGCTGCAGACGGCGCGCAGGCTGTCGTGGTTGGCCTTGATCGCCAGTTATCATGGAACACAATGTCTGAGGCTGCCCTGGCGATCCAAGCAGGCGCCATTTTCATAGGTACCAATCCTGATGTTTCCTTCCCCATGGAACGCGGTCAGGTGCCAGGCGTCGGCGCCACACTGGCCGCGCTGAAAGCGGCTACTGGAGTCCAGCCAACAATTGTCGGTAAGCCAGAACCACATCTCTACCTCCAAGCGCTGCAGCGCCTAGACACCGAACCCGAACGAGCCCTCATGCTTGGCGACCGTCTTGAAACGGACATCCTCGGTGGCCAACATGCTGGGATGGTGACCTGTCTCGTCCTGACCGGCATTACCCAGCGCCAAGATCTGGTCGACTCCTCAATCCAACCTGATTATGTCTTCGAGGACTTGCCCCAGCTGTGCCGCGCGCTGGTAGGCGAAATGCCTTGAACAAGCGTCCATTATTCTACGACCTGACCCCCGAGGACCTCACACAACGCATGTTGACCTGGGGTGAACCGGCTTACCGGGGTCGTCAACTTTGGCGCGGCGTCTACCGGCAATTAGCTGGGGGGCCAGAAGCGATAACTAACCTGCCACACAATCTTCAACACCGCCTTTCCGAAGCCTTTTCCTTCTGTTCTATGAAAGTTAAAACAACGGTGCGTTCGACCGATAACAACACCCAAAAGGTTCTTCTCGGTCTCACCGACGGTCAATCGATCGAGGTGGTTCTTATGCGCTATGAACGACGCCGAACAGTCTGCATCTCCACCCAGGTCGGATGCGCGCTGGGCTGCGTCTTCTGCGCCACCGGTCAAATGGGCTTCGTGCGCGATCTCACCGCTGGGGAGATCGTTGAACAGGTTATATACTTCGCACGAAAACTTGCCCGGAACGGAGAGCGCCTGACCAACATTGTTGTCATGGGTATGGGCGAGCCGTTCCTCAACTACCAGGCAACTATCCAGGCGATCGACACGCTCAATAATCCTGATGGGTTCAACTTCGGGGCTCGACGATTCACAATCTCTACTATCGGCCTGACGCCGATGATCGAACGCTTCACTCAAGAGCGACGGCAAGTTAACCTCGCTGTTTCTCTCCACGCCGCTACAGACGAGTTACGCCAACAGTTGCTGCCGATCAACCGCCGCTATCCATTAGAAAGCCTCATCCCTGCTTGCCGTAATTATGTCGAGCAAACCGGCCGTCGGATAACATTCGAATGGGCACTCATTCACCAAGTCAACGATGGATTAGACCAAGCGGAGGCGCTGGCAGACCTGATCCAAGGTTTAAACTGTCATATCAACATAATCCCCCTCAACCCAACCAATGGCTACGCAGGTGAAACCACACCCCAGCAACAAGTGAAAACCTTTTACCACTACCTCACCGGCCGAAAGATCCATTGCACGATTCGGATGCGGCGGGGGATTAGTATTAACGCAGGCTGTGGCCAGCTGGTGACCGAACGAAAGGCTGATACTAAACCAAGTATCGTTTAGCACCGAGCCTGATCGATTCCCCTCTAATCTACTATTAGGTGAAGTTGGGTAAAGAGTATCAGATCCGCCTGTCCCTAGAACTGAGTTACGATCCAGTTCCTGATAGCGGTGCGTTTCAAGTGCGCCTGCTTTTTTTATTTCATGAGCCATTTGAACGTCGTACTGGCAACCATCAAACCCTTTACCTTGTCAATTACCCCCTGGAAAGGTATCATTGCCAAGATGATAAAAGAATACATTCTTGCTCCATCGATTCTGATGGCAGACCTCACATGCTTAAGCGAGATGATCCAAGAAGTAGAAGCTGCGGGAGCCGATTGGATTCACATCGATGTTATGGATGGGCATTTCGTCCCTAATATCACCATGGGGCCTGTGTTGGTAAAAGTTTTTCGGCAGGTCACCAAGCTCCCGTTAGACGTCCAGCTGATGATTGAGAAGCCGGAAAGGTACCTCCAGGCATTTGCCGATGCTGGTGCTGACTCACTTACCGTCCACGTCGAGGCCTCCACTCATCTACACTCCACTCTTCATATGATCGGTGAACTCGGTTTGCGTGCAGGGGTTGCTCTGAATCCTGGAACACCGGTTGAAGCCATTACGGAGGTTTTATCGCTGGTGGATTTGGTTCTTGTGATGACGGTCAATCCTGGCTTCGCCGGGCAAACCTTTATTCACTCCACCCTGGGCAAAATACGCCGGGTACGCGCACTATTAGATGAGTTGGATCTGGGAGCCAGGATTCAGGTCGACGGAGGGATAACGGCGAAGACGGCACCACTGGCAGCAGCCGAAGGCGCAGATGTGTTCGTTGCCTCAAAGGCCATATTCAACCATCCGGAAGGGATAAGTGGCGGGATAGCTGCTCTCAGGATTTCACTCTCAACCACGCCTGAATAATTCGCCGAATGGCCGCCGAGGCGGCGGCCATTTATGGTGTTAATACAAATAGGAGATAAAACCAGTGCTATACGCGTGTCAGCCGTTTAATACATTTAGTGCAGAGTGTCTTCTGGACCAAACGGCCATGTTCCATAACCCGTACTTTCTGAAGGTTGGGTCGAAATTTGCGCTTGGTCGCATTCATCGAGAAACTTCGTCTATGTCCGAACGAAGTCGTCTTACCACAATTCTCACACCTAGCCATCGGGCGATAATCCTTTCCAGGAAGTAATTAATTTCATTATTCAGATGGAATCTTACCACATGTCAGAAAGCTCATCAAACCTACTCGGAAAACGTTTTTAAAGGCAAATATAAATGACTGACGAGATTACATCAATTGGTCGCATCACAATCTCACCTCGGGCGATTTCCACCATCGCATGTCAGGCAGCGATGCAATCCTACGGGGTTGTTGGTATGACCAGTAAGAATTTGGCCGATGGCATTGTCCATGTATTTGCCCGTGATCCTCGGCATGGTGTGCAGATCAATTCCCTTGGTGATCAAATCGCAATCGACCTGTTTGTCATCATCGAATATGGCACCCGCATCTCATCTGTGGCTGCCAGTGTTGCCAATTCGGTGCGCTACCAGGTCGAGCGAGCGATTGGTCTACCTGTGGCTGCGGTGAATGTACATGTACAAGACTTGCGGGTTAGCGATATCGATTGAAAGATAATAGGCTATCAGGTATGGACGAGGCACGAATCCAATCCGAAGGCGAGATGCGCCAACGATTAATCGAAAGGTACCGCGAGATCGATGGTCGAACGCTGCGTCGAGTCGCCGGCGCTGGTTTGAGTTGGTTAAGAACCAATCAGCAGTTGGTCAATTCGCTCAACGTATTTCCAGTTCCCGACGGTGATACTGGGACCAACATGGTGCTGACAATGCAAGCAGCCATAGACGAGATCGCTCCTTTAGGGGAACGCTCAATCAGCCAAGTCGCCCAAGCCATCGCCCACGGCACCTTGATGGGTGCTCGAGGGAACTCGGGCGTGATCCTGTCACAAATCTGGCGCGGCTTTGCTCGCGCGCTAGATGGACATGAGACGATGGACGCTGAAACCCTGGCAATTGCCCTGGATGAAGCTCGGGAAACAGCCTATAAAGGTGTGGTCCGGCCGGTGGAAGGCACCATCCTGACCGTCTCAAAAGATATCGCTCTAGCCGCGGAAGAGGCGGTCCGCGACGGCGTCCAATCTACCTTTGAAATGCTTGAGCGCATCGTGGAAGCGGCGGAAAAGTCTGTCCAACGAACTCCTGACCTTCTTCCAGTACTCAAAGAAGCGGGAGTGGTGGATAGTGGCGGCAAAGGCTTATTATTATTGTTCGAAGGTATTTTGCGAGCTATCTATCGCCTTCCCTTAGATCAGCCACTGACGGCTGTCCAACCGCTCAGCGCCCTTGTTCTGGACCGCGCTTCCGAGGCAATCGAACCCGGCCAGGATTGGGAGGTTATCGTCGATTTCCGGCCCCATACACCGCTTGATGTGACCGACTTCTATCAACGCCTAGATGAGATGGGAACTTCCATCCAAGTTGGCGAAGGAGACGGGATGTACCGGATGCACATCCACGTTCCCGACGAAGTAAGGTTTGAGCCCATTGAATATATTGATCAGCTTGGGACAGTTACCAACGTCTCCCTCGAAAACCTGATGGTGCAAATGGCAGATAAGGCCAGTCAAGCAGACATGCAGAGCATACTCCTGGAAACCGTCGAACCGGGCCAGATCGCCATTATTACGGTTGCGCCTGGTCCCGGTATTGCGCGTGTTTTCGCAAGTCTGGGAGTTGCGGCGATCGTCGAGGGTGGCCAAACAATGAACCCGAGCACACAAGAGATTCTCGACGCCTTCGAGAACTTACCCACCAATAAAATCATTATCCTACCCAATAACAAGAACGTCATTTTAGCCGCGGAGCAGGCCACCGAACTAACCGTTAAACAAGTGGCAGTTGTCCCCTCGATCTCTGTCCCTCAGGGCATCAGTGCGATGTTTGCCCTGAATCACGAAGGTGACTTCGATGAAACCGTAGCCGCCATGACCAACGCTCTCGACGACGTCCAGTACGCGGAACTAACCACCGCAACCCGCTCGATCGATATTGATGGGGTATCGGTAAGCCAAGGGCAGGTGATCTGCATGCTGAATGGGCGCCTTGTCGCTGCCAGTGACAATCTAGAGGAAATTCTACATGAAACGCTCCGGCAAGCGAACACAGATCAGACCGAATTATTCACTCTATACTATGGTGCTGGCCTCACCGCGATGCAGGCAAACCAATTAGCTGACAACATACGCCAAAATTGGCCGCAACAAGAGGTCGAGGTCGTCGAAGGCGGACAACCTCACTATCAATTAATCCTATCCATCGAGTAATCATGTCCCGGGTGCGAATTGTCACCGACAGCACAACCCGCTTCTCAACCCCCAGCTTTATCGAACACTATCTGGTTACCATCGCCCCAACGATAGTTCGCTGTGGGCCTGTAAGGATACAGGACGGTCCACAGGTGGATTTAGCGATGATGCATCGCCTACTTGAGGATTGCCAGACCAATCTCACGACCGAAGCACCAACTCAGGCGCAATTGGCGCAAATTTATGCTCAGCTCCAATCGAGCGCTGATCAGATTCTCTCTATCCACACCTCCGCCGGGTTGAGCGACGCGGTCGCCAATGCGCATGCTGCCAGTCAACAATTCCTCGGTCGATTAGACATCCAGGTGATCGACTCTCAGTCGGCGTCGATCGGGCTCGGATTGCTTGTCCAGGCTGCTGCTGAGGCAGCCTCACGCGGCGAAGAGTTCGATACCCTGGTCCACATTGTTCGCGGGATGATCCCCCGCCTTTATATGATTTTTTTCCTCAGCGACCTGTATTACCTGGTCCGATACGGTCTAATCAGCCGCTCGCAAGCCATATTAGGCAACATGCTGGGGATCGTTTCCTTTCTGACTATGGAAGAAGGGCGGATGATCCCGATGGAAAAGGTTCGTTCAAGATCGCGAGCAATTGATAAACTGATTGAATTTGTATGCGAATTTTCCGATGTTGAGCACCTGGCGATCCTACAGGCTAATTCCCGCCCGAGCCAGGAGAGCATGTCGATAAAAGATCGATTGCGGGTGTACCACCCGAGCACCCCCATTACGACCGTCAGCTATGGCCCCACCATCTCAACCATAGTTGGACTTGACAGCTTGGGGGTCGTTGTCTTGGAAGCAGAAAGGAGTACCCCTTGATGGTACTTAAACGTTCCGTCGCCGTCGTCACCGACAGCATCGCCGACATTCCGCCCGAGGAGGCGGAAGCCTTACACATCACTGTTGTGCCAGCACTGGTCACGGTCGAGGGGGTATCATACCTGGATGGGGAAGAGCTCTCGCGGGATGAATTTTATCACCGGATGCCGTCCCTATCGGAACCAGCAACCACCGCTGCTCCATCCCCGTTAGCCTTCGAAAATGTATATCGGCGGTTATTAAGCTCAGGTGTCGAACGGATTCTTTCCATCCATGTTGCCGCTAACTTAAGCGGAATGCTCAACACCGTCCACCAGGCAGCCCAGGCTTTCGGCGATCGTATTTATTTATTCGATAGTAAACAGCTTTCATTGGGCCAAGGCTTCCAGGTGATGGAAGCCGCAGCTGCCGCGCTTAAGGGCATGCCCTTCGAATCCGTGCTCGAAACCACCCACTTCGCTCGTAGGAAAGTACATTTTGTCGCTATGATCAACACCCTTGAATACCTGAAACGCAGCGGACGTATAGGTTGGCTGAGTGCAGGTATGGGTAATTTACTGCACCTTAAGCTCCTGGTCAGGGTCGTCGATGGGGTTATTGAACGGCTGGGGATTACCCGAACCCGGAGCAAAGCCATCAGCCAACTTCTATCTCTAACCAATTCCTGGGGACCGCTAAAGCGACTGGCTGTCCTTCACTCAGCCGCCCCTGAAGAAGCAGCGAATGTGGCTGATAAAATCCGCCACCAGTCCTCATCTCCGCCGTTGGTTGTGGGTATCACTACGGCGCTCGGTGTCCATGTCGGACCCAACGCCATCGGCCTGGTGGGGTTGAGCAAGTAGCCTCTGGCACATTTCCGCCTTCCCTTTTATAGTTAACCTTATGAACCCAGCCCTGAAAAAGTTGACCAAGTACCTGCGCCTGGAGGCCGATCGCGGTTATGACAATCGTGCCGTGGTGGGTGGACTCCAACGTATGCTCGATCCATGGGAAGCGGAAGCACGCAAAACCGACCTACCAGAGAAGATCATTGAAGTTGTAATTACCCACCTACAAGATTACTCTCATCTCACTCCAAACTCACGCCAAGAGACGCTGAAGGACTTGTGGAGCAGTTTGGGAGCCGAACTCCCAAACCTTTCAATACATGATGCCCCTGCGCTAGTGAAGCCAAACGCACTAACCAAGGAAATTGCTGAATCAAAAGATCGAGCATCCTCTACTTTGGTCGCTGCCGAGGCTCAACCAATTAGTGAAACAACTGGAATAGAAGCTCAGAAACCACCCAGCCAACTACCCTCAACCCACCTTCCCCAGCCCGAGACGATCCGAGCACCAAAGAGTGATCAACTGGCTGAGCCTAAAGAACCACCAGCCGCCTTGGAAGCGCCACTGACCACCATTGCCGGGATCGGCCCAAAATCAGCTAAGACTCTGCGCAAGCTTAACCTTGAAACGCTGGGCGATCTCTTGTGGCACCTTCCTCGCCGGTATGACGACTACTCCCAGCTAAAAACCATCAACCGGCTTTGGTACGGCGAGGAAGTCACTGTGATCGGCACAGTAGAGGATGTTCAGGTCCGTACTGTTCGCAGCGGCCGGATGAAACTGGTCGAGGCGGTCATCAGCGATGGTACCGGGGCTCTTCGTGTTACCTGGTTCAACCAACCCTGGATCAATGATCGACTCCGCCCTGGTCGGCCCATAGTTCTCTCCGGCAAGGTGGACCAATACCTGGGTCGGCTAACAATGAACAACCCCGAATGGGAGGCGCTCGAACGTAAGCAATTGCACACTAACCGCATCGTCCCCGTTTACCCACTCACCTCTGGTGTGACCTCGAAATGGCTACGACGTGTGATCCATTCCGTAGTCACCCGACTGGCACCCCGGGTTCCTGATCCGCTGCCGAAATCTGTACAGGACTCAGCGGATCTGTTACCGCTGAACATCGCCTTACAGCAGATCCATTTTCCAGACAACTGGGAACGCCTCCGCTTGGCGCAGCATCGCTTAGCCTTTGACGAGATGTTCCTGCTTCAACTCGGCGTCTTGCGCCAGAAGAGCGAGTGGGGGCAACTGAGTTGTCCGTCATTGACAATCGATGATACATGGATCACCCACTTCACCGAATCTCTTCCCTACGAACTCACTAATTCTCAGCAGGCTGCTTTCAGAGATGTTCGTGAGGATCTAGCTGCTCCACATCCAATGAACCGCCTATTGCAGGGAGACGTGGGTTCTGGTAAAACGGTTATCGCGGCTGCGGCCATTGGTCTAGCAGCCGCCAACAACGCGCAATCAGCCGTCATGGCTCCAACCAGCATTCTGGCGGAGCAGCACTACCAAACAATGTTGGATCTCTTGCCTCCCGCGACCGGTATCCCTGCAGAAGCGATCCAACTGCTGATAGGAGCAACGCCTGAAGCGGAGAAACAAGTGATCCGTGAGGGATTGGCAAACGGGCGGATCCAAGTCGTCTTGGGAACACATGCCCTGCTGGAGGATCCGATAACCTTCGTTAACTTGGGCTTTGTGGTTATCGACGAACAGCACCGTTTTGGTGTCGAACAGCGAGCTACATTACGCAACAAAGGCAAGAACCCTAACCTACTAGTCATGACCGCCACCCCCATTCCCCGCTCTTTGGCACTTACGATCTACGGCGATCTAGATCTCACCGTGATAGATGAGATGCCTCCTGGTCGTATACCGATCGAAACGCGTGTGTTACGACCCATCGAGAGATCACGAGCCCACAGCTTCATCACCGGCCAATTGGAGGCTGGTCACCAGGCTTTCATCATCTATCCCCTTGTGGAGGGCTCCGAGAAGATCCAGGCCAAGGCTGCAGTTGACGAACACCAACACCTACAGGAGAAAGTGTTCGTAGGCTATAAAGTGGGACTGTTGCACGGTCGTATGCGTCCAGATGAAAAAGAGACCACCATGGCAAGTTTCAGAGCCGGTGAGTATGAGGTAATTGTCTCCACCTCAGTACTTGAGGTTGGGGTTGATATCCCCAATGCTACTGTGATGCTGATTGAAGGCGCTAACCGCTTTGGCCTAACCCAGCTCCATCAGTTTCGAGGTCGTGTAGGACGCGGGGAGCACAAATCGTATTGCTTACTAATTCCTGATAGTGAGGATGAAGCTGACAACCAGCGTCTATCCGCTATGGAATCGACTAATGACGGTTTTGAATTAGCCGAACTTGATCTAAGTCAACGTGGGCCAGGTGATTTCCTAGGAACGCGCCAGTCGGGCTTTGCTGAGTTACGAACTGCTCGACTAACAGACATCCATCTGATCGAGAAAGCCCGTCGAGAAGCAGTCCGCTTTTTTAACGCGGATCCTACATTGACCCAGTCGGAACACGCTCTGTTATCAAAGGAGATGAGCCGATTCTGGACAATCGGAAAAGGAGAGATCAGCTGATGGTACGAGCCGTTTTTCCTGGCACTTTCGATCCTATCCACAACGGTCACATCGACATCGCCCGACGGGCGATGCGGCTCTTCGACGAATTGATCATCGCCGTGTATGATAAACCCTCAAAGAGCTTGCTGCTTTCACCACCGGAGCGACTTAAACTTGTGCACCAGACCTTCGCAGACGATGACCGCGTGCGGGTTACTTTGTTCAGCGGATTGATCGTTAAATTCTGCCGGGAGGTAGAAGCCCAAGTGATTGTCCGCGGGCTGCGAGTCTTCTCAGACTTCGAGCTTGAATTTCGCATGGCCTTAGCTAACCATCGGCTGGCGCCTGAGATTGATGCCATTGCGTTGATCACCAGTGAAGAGAATAGCTTCCTGAGCGGTTCCACCGTAAAGGAGATCGCTTCACTCGGCGGAGACATCAGCAGCTTCGTGCCTGAATACGTTGCCGTAGCACTTAAAGAACGATTTAAAGAACTCGGCGAGGATGGACCCAATATGGTACCCATGACCTCGTTAAGGGATTGAACTGGGTTGACCACAATCGATGTATGGTGTACGCTTCGGCCTAAACCTTGCACCCTAGAAATGCGGTCCAATTAGTCGGAGCGGTGGACCGGAGGGAAATATGGATATCATGCACCTGGTGGATCGGCTAGAGGAGCTTTTCAACGAGAGCCGATTGATTCCTCTCACCCATAATGTGATCGTGGATGAGGATCGCATGCTGGAGATCATCGACCAGATGCGTATATCGATCCCGGAGGAGGTCAAAAAAGCCCAGCAGGTGTTGGCCCAACGCGACCGGGTTCTCGCCCAATCTCAGGAAGAAGGCAACCGGACAATCGCCCTCTCCAAGAAAAAGGCTGAGGAGTTGGTGGCACGTGATGCTATCGTTGAGGCGGCGCAGGTTAGGGCCGAGCAAATCCTGGTTCAGGCTCGTGCGGACACAGAGGTTATTCGTCGTGACGCCGACGACTACATCATTGAGACGCTGGGGTCTTTGGAAGCAGAACTAACCCGCTTAATCGACCAAGCGCGGAACGGAATCGCCAAACTGACCGCCGAAAAGGAGCTATTACTTCAAGTTCAAGGGGATGTATCTGAAAACCCTGAAGAGGAATGACAACTGTCACCATTCAGGTTGTTCCCTGAATTTGGGTAGTAATCGACCCTTGCTATTCCGCTGCCTCGGTCACTTCATTTGGTACTGCTTGAGTCAGGACCTTTGCCTTCACCGCAACTCTCTCTAGGAAGGCTCGGAACAACGGGTGAGGTTTATTCGGCCGTGAGAGGAACTCCGGGTGGAACTGACATCCCAGCATAAAGGGGTGGTCTGAGATTTCTACAATCTCGACCAGTCTTCCATCAGGTGAAAGACCTGAGAACACCATCCCGTGTTCACCCATGATTTCTAGGTAGGAGTTCTTGAATTCAAAGCGGTGACGATGGCGTTCCTCAACCAACGACTTATGGTAAGCTTTTTTAGCTAGTGTCCCAGGCACCAACTGGCATGGGTAGAGCCCCAGCCGCATCGTCCCTCCCTTTTCTGAGACGCTCACCTGCTCTGGAAGCAAGTCAATCACTGGATGAGGTGTATTACGGTCAAATTCAGTTGAATTGACACTTTCTGAGCCGAGTACATGACGGCCGAATTCGATCACCATGACATGCATCCCCAAACAGAGCCCTAAGTAAGGTACTTTCTCCTGCCGGGCAAATCGGGCGGCGGCGATTTTACCCTCAATACCCCGAGAGCCGAAGCCACCCGGTACGATCACTCCGTGGGCTGACTCAAGTTTCTTCCAACCCTTACCCTTTTCCAACTCAGCTGAGTGCAACCAAAGAATTTCAACCTCGACACCCACAGCGAGCGCTGCGTGCCGGAGGGCTTCCCGCACGCTCATGTAGGCATCCTGAAGCTCAACATACTTCCCAACCAACGCAATGCGAACATTGGGACGCGCGCTGCGTTCGATGGCAATAAGACGCTCCAGATCCAGCCAATCTGGTCTTTGCCGCTGCTTGAGCCCCAACCGATCGAGGATAATTCCACCCAGCCCTTCCTGTTCTAATATGAGTGGAATCTCATAAAGAATCGAACATGTCGTGAGAGGGATCACAGCCCGAGCATCCACATCACAGAATAAGGCAATCTTATCGCACAAGTTTTTATCGATAACATAGTCGGACCGAGCGATGATGACATCTGGTTGGATACCAATCGAACGTAGTTCGCGTACCGAATGTTGAGTTGGCTTGGTTTTCAACTCTCCAGTTGCACCAATGCGTGGCAACCACGTCACATGTACGTACATCGTATTCTCACGACCGACATCAGAGCGCATCTGACGCAGCGCCTCCAGGAAAGGGAGCGACTCTATATCACCCACCGTACCGCCGACCTCGACGATGATAATTTCCGCCTTGGTTGTGTGAGGGACGAGTCCAATACAACGCTTGATCTCATTGGTTATATGCGGGACGACCTGAATAGTACCGCCCAGAAAATCACCCCGTCTTTCCTGTGAGATCACCTCAGAGTAGATCTGGCCCGTGGTTACATTACATACTGCATTCAGGCTTGTATCGATAAACCGCTCGTAATGGCCAAGATCGAGGTCGGTCTCTGAGCCATCGTCGAGGACAAACACCTCACCATGTTGATAAGGGCTCATTGTCCCCGGATCGACGTTGATATAGGGATCCAGCTTCTGGATCGAAACGCTGAAGCCTCGCTCCTTGAGCAGTTTCCCAATTGCTGCTGCTGACACCCCCTTGCCTACCGAGCTAACGACCCCGCCAGTGATAAAGATATATTTGATCATCACCACCTCCATAACCAGACTCACCGTGGCAACAAAAGGGCGATGGGGAGGGCCGATTTACGGCGACCTCCCCACCAAATGCTGGAATAATCCAGATCATCTATAGGTGTTGTCCGCATTAACCCACCAATTGCTCTAAGTCCTCCGCCGCACGACGTATCTCCAAGAAGACCAAGCCAAGCTTGGCCTGTCGGCGTGTCAAGACAGTAAGAACGGCGTCTGAACCCACGGAGGTGAGAAGAACGTACCCTTGTTCACCGTGAATGTAGATCTCACTCAGCCCACCCCGCGCAAGCTCTCCTGCTATCCGCTCGCCCAGACTGAGCATGGCTGCCGCCATGGCTGCAACCCGATCTTCCTCAAGCTCCACTGGCAACGCGGAAGCTATAGTCAATCCATCCATGCTGACCACCGCAGAAGCTTCAATGTCTGGGGTCCTTGACTGCAGATCACGTAGGCGATCAACCATTAAATCGGTTCGCGATTTCTCCATCGTGGTTTTTTTTCCATGCCGGATGCTTAATATTTGGAGTTTACCATAGGCGTGAGGGGCGAGCAAGCACCATGGTTGGAAGTAAAAGGAATGTAACCTCATTGAGAGAGATGGGATATTTATCTACTGGATCAAACCTGACCGGCAAGATTCAACGGGGAGAATCAGGACGCAGGCCTGGAAGCAGGTTCACTACCATCCGAGACAACTCCAGGTCCACTTCCAAGATGACTGCCTCGATGGCCGGGAGTAAAAGTTCAGCGCCGTTTTGGTCCTGGACTATATAGACATCGTTAGCGCCAGTCTCAATGATTTGTACGACCTTGCCGAGGGGTTCGCCCTCTGATGTGACAACGTGCAAATCAAGGATTTGCCAGTGGTAATAAACATCTGCAGTGAGCGGCCCGGCTTCATCGAAGCGGATATGCACAATCTCACCCCGCCAGCGTTCTGCCGCGTCGTAATCCTCGCATCCCTCTATGGCAAGTAGGAAGCGAGCCTTATGAGATTGGAAGTTACGGATAACAACCGGAATTCGCTTAGATCCAATGTAGACCGTGTTCGAAGGAACTAGGTTTTGGACGAGATCGGAAAAGGGGTAAACAACCATCACCCCACGTAAACCGTGAGGACGCACAATACGCCCGACAGCCAGATATTCTGGTGGCTGTCGGGCGTCAGATTTCCTTCTCGAAGAATCAGATGAACCCATAAGCGCTAAATGATATCAAGGTCAGCGCGGATCCCTTTGCGGGAAGCGACGACTCGCAATAATGTGCGCATTGCATTCGCCACCCGGCCATTACGTCCGATTACTCGACCCATATCCTCATCGGCGACACTCAGTTGCAGGTGCACAACTCTCTGCCGATGCTGCTCGGTTACTACCACTTCCATGGGATCATCCACTAGCGATTTGGCGATGAACTCAATCAGGGTCTTCATGATTACATACCCTTTTTATTACTAGAGAAAACCTGTCTCATGCTGCGTCATTTGGAAATTAACGGCTTGAGTCTGCTGAAAAAAGCAGCCGCCAGCAGGAAATTCTCTGTATTGAGTGTCCGGCTCTCCAGCGTAGGCGTCTAAGCTGTTTCTTCCTCTGAGGTTGTAACCTCTGAGGCATCCTCGTCCGAACTTGCTTCGGCTTCATCATCCTCTGCCTCGACTTCGTGGGCCTCTTCCTCGACGCTTTCCTTGGAGGTTTCTACCTCAAGAGACTCCTCGGGGGTTATTTCGGTATCAGGTTCTTCTGAGGGTTCATCGGCAGCGACCTCCACTGCGGGTTCTTCCTCGGGAGCTTCCTCTGATTCCCCTTCAGCAACGGTGTCTTCAGTAGGCTCCTCCGTGGGGACATCTTCCGAGGCTTCAATCTCAGCCGTCGCCTCTGAAATCTCCTCCGGTAGGTCGTCCTCAGGTGCCTCCTCTTCCGGAGTTGGTTTTACCTCTGGGGGCGGTTTAGCAGGAACCTTTTCTTTCTTAGCAGAGGTCTGCTTAGCACGTCGTTTTTGAATTAGGTCATCTCGCCGAGTGCGTGGGTCTACTTCGGGCATGGCAGCTTGGGCCTCTGCAAGCAGGTTCTCCAGCGGCTCACCCCCTTTATAACGCTCCCAACGATCCAAGGTGCCAAGCGGTTTGAGGATCTTCATTACCGCATCGGAGGGTTGCGCACCATGCTGAAGCCAATGAAACAGGCGGGCCTCGTCGATCTTTACCGTCGACGGCTCCGTGCGTGGATTGTAATGACCCAGGATCTCAAGGAAGCGACCATCACGCGGGCTCTCCTTGTCGGCAGCTACAATGCGATAGCTAGGTTGATGCCGGGCGCCAACCCGGCGTAATCGTATCCGAACCATAATTTTTGTCTCTCTCCTATCTTTCCTCGAGTTGTCTGTCGGGGCGCTAGGTGGAGAGGGTCGTGCCTAGAAGGAAAGCACAGTCCATCCGGCGCACAGCCGATTGGCCAGGGTCACCGCGGCCAGGATGGAAGCCCGGCCACACCGCGTGTCCCCATTTTCTTGAATATCCTGCGTATTTGCCTATATTGTCGCAGGAGCTGATTAACTTCTTGCACCGATGTTCCTGAACCAGCGGCGATACGACGCTTTCTATTTGCGTTGAGTACCTTGGGTTTGCGGCGCTCGACTGCTGTCATTGATTGAATTATAGCCTGAGTTCGAATTAATTGGCCTTCGGCGATTTCTTCATCCAATTGCCTCTGCGCGGCTGCTCCGTCCAAACCGACCGGTAACATTTCCGCTAATCACCGCCGACACACAAGCCGCCGAACGGGCTGTTTGAAGCAGCTACCGGCCGGCGGAATACGATGTCGCACAATGCCATAGACCATAATCATTGTAGCCTCTAATAGAAGGACGGTCAAGGGAAGCGGGTAAAGGACTTTACTGCGTAGTTCAGTCATCAAACTTTATACAGTAGAATATTAGCCACTTCACTGAAAATGACCCAAATGCGAGAAAGAGAACATACCCTTTTACTAATGGCGGCTGGTATAAATTTAAGCAAACGTATTAATGCACTGAAAAAACTACCTTCGATGAGTAGGGAGGGGTATATGTGGGAGTGCGGGCGCAGCCCGCACCCCCACATATACCGGTCATCTTCTCGCGGTTGACCTTTTTTCAGTGGAGTCATTAATAGACGTCAAGATAGATATCGATCAACTAGAAGCGAGAGCTTGTCGCGTGTCTCTGAGGGGATCATCCCTGGGTTGGTTATGAACGCACCCTCGAGAGCCTGCCCACAGTCACAACTACGTTCGTCGGGGAGATTTATTACCAGGTGTGCAATCGATTTCTGCGCCAATTGGTTGTTGGCTTTTAGGATACGAACGACCATTTCAACCGTAACCGGCTCTTCCGCCAAATGCCAGACATCATAGTCCGTCACATGAGCCATGACTGCATAGCACATTTCAGCTTCGCGGGCCAGGAATGCTTCCGGCGAGGTTGTCATCCCGATGATCGACATACCCCAGGCACGATAGGTGTTCGATTCAGCGCGTGTTGAGAAGCGAGGGCCTTCGATGGTGATATATGCTCCACCCAAATGGAACTTGCCACCGACAGTAGAGACACTTTCTGATAAATGACGGGAAAGATCAGCACAGAGGGGATCTCCGACGCTGATATGCGCCACCAGACCGTTACCGAAAAACGACCGCCTCCGACCATGGGTGTGGTCAAACAGCTGGTCTGGAATTACAATTTCCCCCGGTGCGTAATCCTCGCGTAGAGATCCACAAGCGCTCACCGAGACGATCCGCTCGACACCTAACATCTTGAGCGCATAAATGTTCGCATGATAATTAACCTCACCAGGGGTGTATATGTGACCAATGCCATGCCGTGCGAGGAAAGCAATGCCCCGACCCTCAAGTTCGCCTAACATGACTGGCGAACTGGGCTTTCCGAAAGGTGTATCCAACTCACGGACCTCAACCCTCTCTAAACCTTCCATTTCATACAGCCCCGAGCCACCGATCACCCCTAATACGGGTCTTGCATCCATGCGATCTCCTCCCAGCGGGAATGGCGTTATCTTAGCATAGGTGGAATGACTTGTCAGGAAACTAATTTCTCAACGAATTCTCACTACTTGCCTCGACATGTGTCAAAGAGTGCTAGTAGTCAATCAAGATGATTGTGATTATTAGTTAGATATTTTAGGGGCGGACCCTCTAAAGTCACCCAGGCATGGGGTTTAAACCAAGCCCGCGTGGAGGGTGTTATGAATCATTTTGATCTTAGCTATCGAGAATAGCAGTCTCTTCTTCAGGCACCGTCTTCAGATCTAGCGGGGTTACTCTATGACGATCTTTTACTGGTTTGAATGGAGGCGCGTACGGAGGGGTCACGTCCGGTGGACCACTTGGATCCTGCCCATAGATGAGTTCAACCTTGGCGATCAAGATCACATCCCCCGGGCGAAGGAAATGTTTCTTAATCAGGCGCCTATTAACTTGTGTCCCCGCGCTTGATTTTAGATCGACAATCACATAACCATTTTCCCTAGCACGCAATTGGGCATGACGCCTGGAGACATGGCGGTCGTTGAGAACCAGATCGTTGTCGGGTAAGCGACCGATGTTGACAACCTCTTTGTTCAGCGGAAAGTGACGCTTACCTTCAACAACGAGAAAGGCGTTGGCAAGCGGTCTTCTTTCAACTTCTTTAGCTGGTTCTTTATGTTCTTTAGTGAACTCCAGGGGATCGCTACTATGCCAGGCGATGACCCGGATATCTCCAATTGATAAGGTTGGATCGGTGGCAAGGGTGATATGCGGCTCCCGGGCAAGAATAAACCCGGTATTCTGTAGGACTTTTTGCATGTCGAGAGCTAATTGCCTCTGTACCTCGGGAGGGGCTCTTTGCAACTCCCCTGTCTCACGTGGATGGATGCTCAAAGTATATTGATCTGGAGCGTAAGCACGACCGTCTTCGTCTATACGCGAGCATTCAATAACCTCTTTAGCGAGGTGACGGGCGACGGCGCTAACCGAAAAGGTGCGCCACGGCAGTCCCTCCAAACTACCTCGTATAGAGGCTTTGAGAGCCCGTTCAAGCGAATCCGCCCGAATTTCCATGAACTACATTATACGCTAGTGTATAAGGACTACAAGCAGTAATTCGTACTATACTAGATAATATGAAGGGACCATATTTCGAAGAGGTCGAACATACCGCTGATCGGGCACTCCTGGTGCGAGGGGCGGACCTCAAAGAGTTGCTACACAACGCCGCTCTGGGGATGCTCCAATTAATCGGCGCCATACCTCGTTCTGGCCCTTCACGGGAGCGGGAAATCGAGGTTCAAGCGCCAGACCGTGAAAGCTTGCTCGTCACTTGGCTAGAAGAATTACTCTTTGCAATGGAAACCCGCGGGGTGACGTACACAAAGTTTGAACTTCAAATCACTGGCGACACCCATCTGTTCGCCAAGGTACAAGAGATGCCCATTATGGTAATTACCAGACATATCAAGGCCGTGACCTATCATGACCTTGAGATTGAAAAAACCGAAGATGGCTTGGTGACAACCGTGGTGTTTGATGTATGAGAGCGAGGTGAAAGATGATTCAAAAACAAGATTTCCACAAATTGGGACCGGTTCTTTGGGAAATTCCCACCTCCTACCGACAGGATATGAGAGTACCGGTACGCATCATCGCCGACGACCGCTTATTGGAAGCCGCTCTTAGCGATAAATCTATGCTGCAAGCCGTTAATGCATCCACCCTTCCAGGTTTAGTGAGCTACATCATAGTGATGCCAGATGTCCATCAGGGGTATGGCTTCCCGATTGGCGGTGTGGCAGCAACCCGCTTACCCCACGGGGTGATTTCCCCCGGTGGTATCGGATACGACATCAATTGCGGGGTTCGGCTTCTTTCCAGCCACATCTCAGCCAAAGTGGCTGAACCCCACTTGGGGGATCTAGCCAACGCGCTCTATGCTAATTGCCCCAGCGGCGTGGGGGTCGGGGGCAGCTTGCGTCTTAGTATCAAACAACTTGATCAGATCTGTCGCCAAGGCGCTGAGTGGACGCTCAAGAACGGGTACGCCCGGCAAAAAGACCTGGAACGCACGGAGGGAGGCGGCCGCATCGAAGGCGCCAACCCCGCTCATGTGAGCCCCCGCGCCAAGCAACGTGGCCGCCCGCAACTGGGGACCTTGGGAGCAGGGAACCACTTTATTGAGGTTGATGTCGTAGAGCAGGTATTTCACCCGGAAGCTGCCCAAGCCATGGGACTCGAAGAAGGCATGCTATCGCTTCAGATCCACTGTGGCTCACGTGGCTTCGGCCATCAGATTTGTTCCGACTATGTGCGGGAACTTCAGGGCGCCGTCAAGCGCTATCAGATTCAGCTTCCGGACCGTGAGTTAGTATGTGCACCGTTGGATTCACCTGAAGGTAAGCGTTATCTTTCAGCCATGACTTGCGCAGCAAACTACGCATTCGCTAACCGGCAAGTCCTCGTCCATCATGCCCGTAGGGCCTTCGAACAGGCTTTGGCTGGCAAAGTTAGCGACTGGGAGCTACATCAGGTCTATGATATCGCACACAATATCGGAAAGATCGAAGAGCATGTAGTAGATGGGGAGAAAGTCCGCGTCTGTGTGCACCGTAAGGGAGCGACACGCGCCTTCGGGCCTGGTTTCGAGGAGTTGCCAGATGAGTATCGAGATCTTGGTCAACCGGTCCTAGTTCCAGGGAGCATGGCGACTTCCTCATGGGTTCTCCTCGGCACGGAAGGCAGCATGGCGCTCTCTTTTGGCTCCACTTGCCACGGCGCGGGACGGACGATGAGCCGCAAACGAGCGAAACGAATGGTGCGTGGTGATCGGTTGCGGGAGGAAATGGAAAGCAGTGGCATTCACGTTCGTGCCCGTTCAATGCCAGGCTTGGCAGAGGAGGCTCCGCAAGCCTACAAGGATGTAGATGCGGTTGTTGAAGTAGTCGTACGCGCCGGAATTGCCAAAAAGGTTGCTCGTTTACGACCTTTAGCTGTAATTAAAGGGTAACTATCAGCTAATATTCGAGGCCTATGCTCAGAAACCAAATTTGACTGTACCGAAAAAGCCCGAGCGCGTGAAAACCCTTTTCCTTCTATTGCTTTATCAAACATCAATAGGCATGTTTGTGAAGCTTTGATTCCACTAGATTGGTATTCAACCTAACGGTGTAAGAGCGGTAGCGTCCTTCGACTACACTTGCCACTTCGTGGCTCGTGGAGTTTATCCTGAGTGTAGTCGAAGGGCTCAGGATGCTCACCGCTTACTATTTGCATCCTGAGCGGAGGCCTGAGAGAAGCTCAGGCCGAAGTTGAAGGATAGCTAAAGACACCAATCAGAATTGATAAAACAATAACGGCTGCTTTTTCAACAGACTCATATTACTCTTCGGGCGGTAGCAACCTCAGGAAATGTCGCTTGCCAACACGCAGCACCTTTGGTTCATCCAATTCGAGAATTTCCTTTGGGTCCTCGACAACCACACCGTCCAGTCGCACACCTCTTTGATCCACTAACCGTCGGGCTTCACTCTTGCTCTTTGTCAATCCCGCTTCAACTATGATTTCGACTAGCTTTATACCATGTCGTGTATGGAAATCCGGCATCTCCTCCGGTTTTTCCCGCTCCTGAAACACTCGCCGGAAGGCTGCCTCCGCCGGCTCGACGGATTCCTCCCCATAGTAGATACCGACAATCTCACGTGCCATGCGCATCTTGACATCCCGGGGATGAAGTTCACCCGATTCCAATCCGGCTTCGATCTCGTCGATCTCGGTCGGCGTCAAACGGGTCACCAAACGGAAGTAGTCTCCCATTGCGATGTCGGGTACGCTCATAACCTTACCATACATGTCTTCCGGATCGGTTTGGAGCGGGATATGGTTCCCTAACGACTTGCTCATTTTCACCACCCCATCGGTCCCAGGGAGGATACCGAGGATAATGGCAATGTTAGGCTTCTCACCCAGGGCTTCCATAAGCTTTCGCGCGGCGGTGACGATGTTGAACAATTGATCTGTTCCCCCGATCTGAACGTCAGTCTTCAAGTGATACGCGTCGTACCCTTGCATCAGGGTATAGAAGAACTCGTGCAGATAGATCGGATCCTCTGCCTTCCATCGCTTACGGAAAGCCTCCCGGGTGAGGAATTGCTGCAGGGTGAAATGCGAGGCCAACTCAATCAGATCCTGAAAAGTCAGCTTTGAGAGCCAAGTATCATTGTATGCAATACGGGTCTGATTCGGGTCCAGGATCTTAAATGCCTGCTCGGCATAAGTCTCAGCGTTGAGGGTTGCATCTTCCATGCTGATTTGAGCTCGGACACTATTTTTATCGGAGGGATCGCCGACAAGCGAGGTAAACCGACCGATGACAAAGGTCACATCGTGCCCCAATTCCTGGAACTGGCGCATTTTGCGTATCGGGACGGTGTGTCCCAAATGCAGATCAGAGGTGCGGGGGTCGAAGCCACAATATACCCGCAACTTACGCCCCTCCTTCTCTACCTCAAGCAGGCGCATGCGAAGTTCCTGCGCCATGGCTTGTTTAAGGGTCTCATCGCCATACTTGGTGCCCTGCATTAGCAGGGAAACTTGTGTATCAAGTTCTGTTTTATTCACCGGCTATGCTCCTCTATTAGAGTGGAGGATTAAAAAAAGTAATCAGCGTTGGCTGCGCAGCCCACGCTGGTTTCATCAGAAAAACGGTGACAATGGACAACTCACTCGGCGTTGAGCGCGCAGCAGACTCCGGAGGTGGGGCGGCAACCGCCCCTGGTATAGATATACCGTCGTGCGCCTAGGACCATGAGGAAATCCAAATCGATACAATCATATCACATTGATTTTAATACCTGCAAACGAAAACAACAACGATTGTAGGTCACGAAAAAGGACAAAACGGGTGATCCTTATTACCGTACCCATAATACTATTTCATCCGAGACGATTTCTGTTGAGAGGGTAACTGCTTCATAGCCATGTTGGATCGCAAAACGAGTAAGTGGTTTTTCAAGTCCACCACGATCTCCAAAGCCAAATCCATCATTTTTACTCTCAAATCCAACCAGTATCGCGTCTGGCGGATTATTCTCCAAGTAACCGTCTAAGTCCAGATACGAAATTACACCGTACTCCTCTCTCTTTTCCTCAGATAACAAGAAAGCAGTCCTCCAGGTGAAGGGACCTGTAGCAAAAGCCTCATAAATATCCAACCCCCCTTCCAGAGGCATAATAGGTGCGAGTGTTAAAATTTTTCCTTCACCCAACAAGGATTTAATATCCATTCCAAAATTGTGTACTTGAATAGTGAGCAATTGATTGGGGTGGTTCATCAGTTTAATATCATCAAAACTAACGATACGAGCACTGCCAATAATTATGGCTGGAAGAAGAGGAATAATAATCAGAAACCAGCTCAACTGCCTCCGTTTACCAAATAAGGTACTGAAACCAAAGAATATTCCCAGGATGAGGAATGGGATTGGCGCATAATAATATTGATACCATGAGGGGGTAGGACCAAATGACCCGATTAAAAGGAACAAGCTTAACCCAAAGGCAAACACAAGCGACATTTTAGTGCTCGTTTTCGTCACCATGCTCTTCACGGTAGCGGTGACCATAATGACGAACAAACCCAGGTAAAGGAGCATATTCAGGGGAGAGGAAATCACATCAGTAAGAAAGTAGATTATTTTCCCCGCAATTGTCATACCAGTTCGGTGTCTCAATAATTTCCGATAGACAGGATTTAGTTTTGGATAAATAACATTTCCGAAGATAAAGAATTTTGGATTAGCGATGAATAATACAATAGCTGGTAATAACCCCAGAAACACCCCAATAGAAAATGCAATGATATGCAAGTGCTTTGAAGTTCTCGACCGTTGGGAAGGAAAAATAAGAAAAGCCCCGAGATATGGGATTATTACCGTTGCATAAGACAGACGAGCCCCAATTGCCAGCCCTAAGAAAATCCCGCTCAAGAAGACCTTTCGCGTTGAAATATCTTGATTATCGTAACGATAGAGGAATGCAAACGATAATAGGACAAACAAGGTTGGAAGATCATGGTTCCATGCCTTACCACTGACACTGTCAAAGAGTGGGTTCGTTATTAGTAGGACTACACAAGCAACTGCTAGTAGGTTTCGGATAAGTGAACCTTGACCATAAAAATGCTGATACGTGATATAGAAGAGTATCCCTGCACTTATAGTTGCACAAACTACGGAAAAAACTCGGGCACCTAATAGACAATAATTTGTTAGTTTAAATAATAATGCGTAGATTAAAACCAGATTAGGCATATGATGAAATGGATAATCTATGTAAGGAAAAGAAAACTGATCTGCAAGTAGTTTCCCACCGGCTACAAATTGATGCTCATCATGATTTATTTCCGCGTTCAGGGATTTGCTGAGAAGTAGAATGAAAATAGCTAAAAAGAACAACGAAACACCGATAAATTGAAGTACTCTTGATGAGATTCGTAGTCCGGGTTTCCACTTCTTACTCATCTTTAGCTCTTATCAAGAAATGGTCAGGAAAAACTGATGATCGTATGGGTCTCTATAGTATGTAGCTTATTATGATCAGCTCGACTTATGGTTCCGATAAGCATAATCCACATAATTTATCCCACCCCTGCAATATACCTTCACTGATCACCTCGACATCCTCTTGTTTAGCCTCAACCAGAGGCTGCCTCTGTCCACCTATGAGTTCGATTGGGTCTCCATGCACGACGGAGACCAGGCACCGACCAAGAAGGCAATCCACAGCATAGGTACCATCCTCCGCGATGAATCCCATCACCCCGGCACCGAAACCGATGAGCGAAATAGTCTTTCCCTCCACGGTGACCTGGATCTCGCGATCCCCCTCACCGCGCACGACAAGTAGTCTCCCAGATATCAAATCTAAAACGGTACACATCGTCAGCGATAGCTGGTCCCCACTCGACGTTTCAGGATGTGGATCAAGGATCGTAAGCAGAGTTCGGCTCCCACCAGTCAGGTAGAAGGATGTGGCTGAGAGATCGAATGAGCCCTCATAGGTTGTCTGCAAGGCCAAACGGGACTCATTTAATGCGGTTAAAGTCGCTCCAGCTGGAATTGTCCCCAGGTTACTTACCATGCCGATAGATTCCCCCTCCACGGCTTTGTCCACCCTCACCGAACCATGTATCAGAACCGCATAGCCATAGTCTACCGGTGGGGGAGGAATCCGACTTTCCCGGAGCCAATTGATCCCCACCACGCTTAAGGCGAGGACCAACAGAACTCCAACAATGGCGGCTGAGATTGTAACTGGTCCTCGACCCCCTCGCGCCCGACCTCCTGGCAACTGCACAACCACTACAGATACATTGTCGTCTACGTCCCGCCCCATGGCGATGCTGAGCAAGTGACGGGCTGCCTCTAATGGCGTGTTTCCTTCGACATAGTCTGCGATGTCCTCCGGATGAACGAAAGGTTTCCCATCCTCCGGGCTGACCCGGGTCAGGCCATCTGAAGCGAGCACGACACTATCGCCAGGATTGAGGGCCATTCCCTGTGGATCCCCAGTTTGAATAACCGGTGGATCTAAGGAGCCCAGCAGTTGATCCCCCACACCAGTTAATGGGATGGCTCGTCCCTCTCGCACCAAGACAGCCATGGTGTGGCCCACCTGTGCGTAGAAAAGTCGATCTCTCCATATAGCGATGGCAGTTAGGGCGACCTCCCCCAACCCTTCTCCGCTTATGCTGGCATCCATCAAGAACCGACCGCTATCTTCCAATTGACCACGCAGCACAGAATTCAGATCACGATCGCGCGAGCGGGTTACTCCTTCAAACAGCTGCGCTACCACCATCTCGGCTGACTCACCTGCTTGGGGGTGTCCTTCGCCATCGGCCACAACCGCCAAGATAAGGTCCTGGCCAACACCCGTGCGTACAGTCTCAACCCTTACTCTGTCCTGTTGTGGGAGTTCAGGTGAAACCGCCCCTGGGCTTCGTTCGCTTGCATATGATCCCCGTTGGCGGCGAATGGACATCATTTCTCTATCCTCAACCCTCTTCTAAGTTGTGTATCCCAACAAAGTTCGAGACAAATGCATAATGACTCGTCTGACTCGATCATCCATTTATTACCCAAGCAAGGCGGTCACTCCTCTGTGGGGGCTACCGTAATCTCGGTTGGCGGCGGTGGCTCGGTTGACGGCGGCGGTTCGGTTGACGGCGGTTCGGTTGGCGGTTTTGTCGGTATTGGCGTATCCGTCGGCACTGGAGCCTGAGTCGCAGTCGGGATTGGAGGTGGCTGAGGTATCTCCGTATCGCGTGGTGGGGGGGAAGTGCGGGTAGCAGATGGGGGGACGAAGAGCGGGCCGAGCTGCGTTCGGGTCGGGGTTGCCGGCATGCTGGCAGAAGTTGAGGTGGCCAACGCAACCGTCGGTGTCAGCACCAACCCCCCTCCATACCCCCCAAAGGCATACAGCTGGTTACGCGTCGCATCCGGCGGGCTAAACTCTCCTGCTGTATTCACCCAGATATGTTGCCCACCCTCCAATACATGACCAAGCCCACCCGAAATTTCATCAACCACCTCACACAAACCACTGAAACAATCCAGGTCAAAGCGCTGCTCGCCAGAATTGAAGGTCAACCCCATAACGGCTGACTTCGATCTCGCCAACGTCCCTGCTGGAGATCTGACGATCAATGTTGACATCCCACCCACATCACACGCGACCAGGATTACTCCTTCTTCAATTACGAGGATCGTCTGTTGAGTGTCGATCCCATCGGCGATAGCCATCAATTCCACTTGCGTGTCAGGTCCAATGTATACGATGTTCCCATCCGCTAAACCCAACCGAGCATACGAATCCGATCCATAAACGACGACATAGACTCCCTCACCGGAGGCGATTAAATCCTCCGCATGCAGAGGACGCCTGCCTCCTCCAGGGCTCACCACCTCAGCTCTCCCTTCGAGTTCCGACACAAAAGAAACACCCGAGGGCAGAGAAGGGATGGTCGGTCCTGCAGATGGACCAGCAGTCGGATTTATAAGCCTCGGCAGGAGCCAAACACCAGCGACGACCAGGAGAAGCACGCTTGCAGCCACACCGAAGGCTGGCAGGAGTGTTCGAGGTATACGCAACCCACCGGGAACCGCCAGGACGACCACCGAAACGTTATCATCCACTTTTCGATCGAGAGCTCGTTTCACAAGTAAATCAGCAGCCTGCTTCGGCGACCGACCTACGGTCAGGTTGGCAAACTCGCGTTCCTCAACGTAGTGCTCCAATGGATGGTCGTGGCGAGCCTTCGTCAGACCATCCGAGCAAATCACAACCCGATCCCCCGGCTTAAGTGGAAGTCCTTGAGCCGCTCGCGCTTCCGCCTCATCCTCCTTCCCACCCTGCAACCACATTCCGAGGTCCACATTCAAGATGGCATCGTATCCAATTGAGCGGACAATTTCATCTTTTCGAGGATGGCGGGCAACTTCCTCGGCGGTTAGCTTTCCTGATCGTAGGATTTCGTTTTCCCATGTGTGATCCATTGTCAATCGCAGCACCTGCTTGCCGCGTATGAGATAGATACGGCTGTCGCCAACATTGGCGACATACAAGTGGTTATCAACAATGGCGGCGACAGCTGCAGTTGAGCCCATGTTCATCTTCCGTCGGCTGCGTCTGGCATCGGTGAATACTTGCTGGTTGGCAACCTTCATCGCCCCCTCGAGTATCAAGGGGAGGTTCCTCCCAACCGAGTGAGTACAATGCTCAATGACGGCGTTGACAGTTATCTCTGCAGCCCGTTCCCCTGCGTTTTCACCTCCGATGCCGTCAGCTACAACACCCAGCGTCATCACCAAGCCACCTGCAGTGGTTATTGACTCAGCCCGACATCGATCTTCAAGCAGGGTCCGTCTGGTAGATGCACCGATATGGGAGACAGCTGCCACACGAACCTCACCCACCGTTTGTGTTGAGGAAGCCGCCATTAGTTGAGTTCCTGATACCCAGACCTAATTTGTCCGTCGATTCAAGATTAACGTTGCCAGGGAAACCGTCGCTTCGACTTAGCTACTCTCAACACTCGACGATTTCCGCCATAATACTTGATGATACGGTTGAATTGCTCCATCGTCACCCTCAATTGAGGGTCCTTAGAGAGACATCCCTCAATGATATATTCATCCAGCTCTTTGGGAACATCGCTGCGCTCACTAGCAATAGGCGCCGGCATCGCGCGCAGAATGGCGGAGGTTATACTCCGATCGGTGACGCCCATGAAAGGTTCTCTACCGACCAGCAAACGATAGAGTAAAATCCCCATACTCCATACATCAGCTTTTGCCGGGTCATACCTCTGCACAACTTCAGGTGCGCTAGGATCACGTGTTTCCTGTAGCCTCTCCGGCGCCATGTAGACCACCGAGCCATCCAGTTGTTGTTTGATAAGCTTGGCGGCGACGCCGAAGTCAATGAGCACCGGATCATACTGTTGGCCAACTTTAAGCGAACTGCGGAAGAGGATATTATCAGGCTTGACATCGTTATGGGCAAAGCCCCGACGATGGATATGGGCAAGCGTGACCCCCACCTGGTGACAAATGGCAGCGGCCTCATCCAACCGCAAAGGACCCAGCGCGCGTATATAACTCTCTAGCGATCCACCTCGTAGACATTCCATCCCGAAAAACCACGGACCGCCTTCGATCTCGACAGCCCGTTCCTTATACGGGTTCTTGCCACTTGATACAGGCACTAGACGGACCACGCCCGGGTGGTCTAATTTCTGGAGAATCTCAACTTCCTTCTGAATCGCAGCGAAAAAGAATTGCTGGTTGGGACCGCCAACCCGGCTAATTTTTAATGCGACATCAGATCCGCCTCCCCCTTTGGGCGCTGCCCTTACGACACGCGCCATACCGCCCCGCCCTTCCGGATAAACCTCACTTACCTTATAGGCGCCAATGGGATACCCGGGTTTCACGTTAGGCAATCGATAAAGTGCCAAGAATCCTCTCCCAATGCGACATCGCTCAATTACAAACTAAGAGCTTTGCTCTATTATGCGCCGTGGCTTTGTGCGGCGAATATCGTCATCCATACCTGGTGGCTGACCATCCGGTCTGGCCAATTGGAACAAGAAGCGAAGGCCACCCCGTTCAAGTGGTGCGACATCGATGACATCGCCATCTTGAAGCATCAGAGGCTCTAAAGGGGGCAACTTCTCGTCATTGACTAGGGTCCCATTGGTACTATCTTCATCGCGAATGGTGAAGTGATCATCTTCATCGAGGATGGTGCAATGAAGCCGGCTGATGGGGCTGTCTTCGTCATTAATATGGAAAAGTAGATCAGCATGACGACGCGAACGACCAATAGCCGTCGTGCCATAAATTTCGTAGGGCTTGGACGGAAGCTTGTCAAATCCTTCAAGTGGAACCAGGTAGGCTCTAGCGATAAGTGCTGTCCTTCTACCGGTCACCCTCTCGACAAAATCAATAATGTTTTCTCCTGCCTGTTGGATGGCAGGTACCAGTCGCGAGCGGTTGAAGAAGAGAAATACGGCCAGTGCAACCGCGACCAGCGCTACACCCAAAGCGACATAGACTAGCATCGATTCTGTGGGTTTAAAGCCGGTAGCAGGGGGAGGGATATATTCAATCGCAATCGTGACCGATGATGAGATGCCCGGCATACCGAGTTCATCCTCAACCCGCACTTTCAACTCCGCCGGCACCTGTCCTTCGATCTGATAAGAACGAATGTCCCAAGCGAACTCCACCCGTCCATCCACCACCTGAGATTGGGCGACAGTGATGTCGTCCACCAGCAACCGAGCTTGTCCTAAACTCCTGGGGTATTCATCCCCCCAGCTCACCTCCGCTTCAACTATGATGAACGTCGGGACAGCTTCAGTCGGTGTCCCGGGTTCTTCCTGTCCTTGGCGGGTGATCAGAGTTCCCACGCTAGGGGAAATAATTTCAACCTGTGGGTTTTCCAGTTCGACGCTGTATTGGCTGAATGCCTGATAAATTTGGCCGGCTTGATTCAATTCTAGAGCCACCTCACGCATGCTCGGGGAAGAAGAAGTAGAGCGAAAGGACACAAGATACTCGCCTCTTGGTGCTGTTAAGGACTCGAACAGCTGCTCCAAACCCTCTACCTCGTAAAGGGCGATGAACTTCCCTCCGGTTACCTCAGCCAATGGGCGCAAGGCTTCGTCCCAATAATGCGTTTC
Source organism: Anaerolineae bacterium (assembly GCA_030605795.1). Lineage (GTDB taxonomy): Bacteria > Chloroflexota > Anaerolineae > Anaerolineales > E44-bin32 > DUEZ01. The sequence continues at coordinate 58,601 of JAUWHR010000014.1, forward strand.
TTTTGGTCGGGTAAGGATGACGTGAATCGGAATACCAACATTGATTGCCCGCTCTGCCACGTCTGCGAGATCGGCCCTTACGCCCGGTGTGAAGATAACCAGGGCTTGTGGTTTTAATTCCCCTCCTGCTGAATATAGCAATTCATCCAGCCCATGCTCCAAGGCAGCTCTGGTGAAGTCGCCATACTTTGGGGATCTCGAAAAGCCGTAGTCAGGAGGCGGTATGTACCCGGTAAGGATCTCTCCTATCTCCTGCGGGTCATCCCCCATCGGCGCGAGGATGATAGTCGAAGTGCCTTCTTGAACCAGGATTGTGACCTCGTCGACGCCGGCGACCATCCATGGTCGGCCTAAGATGAAGGTCTGAATATGTTCCCGAGCGGCATCATAGACTGATGCCAAGCTGACGCCGGTATGTAACACACCATCGCCGGGATCAATAACGAATGCCAGTCGAACACCCGCCTCAACCGATTCAACCGAAATAACTGAAAGTTCAACGCCATCTTCAAGAACAATAAAGCTAACATCTGACAATATATCTACCGAAGCACCCGACCTCTCCCGGGCAGCCACCTGCAATCGAACCAATGGAAATTCCTCTGTATTCACGTCTGTGATAGTAAATACCTCAACCTCCCCCTGCGACATGACGACTATAGGAAGAAAGATCAATGTTCCAGCCAAAATAAAGATCAGTCCGATCCGCCAAATTTTCCTATTACCTTTTATAAAGGCTGGAGCTATATACATTCACAACCTCCCCAAATGTTCTGCATGAATAAGTCGCCGAGTCTCGCAATTCTCATTATCACGACCTTCGGGCAGGAACAAAATAGGCTACGCGCCGGGTTTTGTGAACATGCATTTGTGAATTCATCTGCCCCTTGCTACTGCTAGAACAGGTATGGTTCCATCTTATATTAAACCTCACTTCAGTTGCAAGCATTGCGACATGACCGACGTCAATCACTACTCAAAGCTTGACGAAAAGACTCAACTGTATATTCAACCGCTTGGTCGTCGATCCAGTAATGCACGACAAGCCGCATGCGATTAGTCCCGATTGAACTGACCTTAATCCCTTTATGCGCCAGCGCATCCACAAGCATGGGAGCATTGAGGGGAGCCTGTGGCGTAAGTTGGATATAGACCATATTGGTCGGTGGTATCGCGGTCTCCAGAGACAGTGCCCGGATCTCTCGCAAGCCATCCGCTAGCAACCTGGCGCGGGCGTGATCATCAGCTAAGCGATCGACCATACTCTCCAGCGCTACAATCCCCGCCGCAGCCAAGACGCCCGCTTGACGCATACCGCCACCCAATTGCTTGCGCATGCGGCGCGCACGCTGGATAAATTCCTCGTCACCGCATAACATCGATCCCACTGGGGCGCAGAGTGCTTTGGAAAAGCAGATCATCACCGAATCCGCCGGAGCGACCAGCTCAGCAGTTGACACCCCAAGCGCTACAGCAGCGTTAAAAATGCGTGCCCCGTCGATGTGCAGTCTCAGCGAATTGCGCTGCGCCAGCTCGCCAACCTGCCGGGTGTATGCAACGGTTAGTGGAATACCGCCACAGCGGTTATGGGTGTTTTCCAGGCATATCAAACGGCTGATGGGAAAATGAGGATTGTCCGGGCGGATTGCAGCGGCTATATCCTCTAGCGCGAGCGTGCCATCGGTTTGGTTCGGAACGGTATGGGGATGAACACCACCCAACGCCGCCATACCGCCGGCTTCGTAGAGAAAGGTATGCGAGAGATCTCCGAGGATCACTTCGTCCCCTCGCCCACAATGCGCCAGCACAGCCGCCAGGTTGCCCATCGTTCCAGAAGGAACGAACAAACCGGCTTGCTTGCCGAGATGCTCGGCGACTAAAGCTTCAAGACGGTTGACGGTTGGGTCCTCACCATAGACATCATCACCAAGTTCAGCGTTGGCCATCGCCTGGCGCATCTCCGGTGTAGGCAGGGTGATAGTGTCGGAGCGTAGATCAATCCAATCCATCGAAACCCTCGCTTAACGTCTGCGTAAATCGTCCAAGACCGCTTCCAGCTCAGATGGTAATGAAGTTTCAAAGCTGCTAGAGGTCGCTTCTCCGGGCAGCCTGACAGTAAGACTAGCAGCGTGAAGGAACTGCCGCTCAATCGGCAACGTCGGACGCCTCCGCCCATACTCCCGATCCCCCACCACCGGGCAATTAATAAAAGCCAGATGGACGCGAATCTGATGGGTACGCCCGGTCTTGGGATGCACCTCAAGCAAGCTGTGTTCACTGAACGACTCTATTGTATGGTAGATCGTAATTGCCTCACGCCCCTTTTCTACATTTACAACTGCCATCCGCTTGCGATGTCGTGGGTCGCGCCCAATGGGAGCTTCAATGCGCCCGGAAGGGGTTGGCGGCCGTCCATCCACTAACGCCAAATAAACCTTCTCCACTGAGCGGTCCTTAAATTGCCGCTGGAGCTGCTGATGAGCGGCGTCGTTCTTGGCCAGCAAGATCAAACCGGAGGTGTCTTTATCCAGGCGATGGACGACGCCAGGTCGGACCTCTCCCCCAACGCCCTCCATGTCCGGTGAATGCCCCAGCGCGGCGTGGACCAAGGTGCCAGTATAATGTCCAACCGAGGGGTGAACGACCATCCCCGCTGGTTTGTTTACTAGCAAGAGATCATCGTTCTCAAAAATGATGTCTAGTGGAATTTGCTCCGCTTGCAGCTTAGGCAGTGTTGGAGCAGGGATTATGACCTCCACCACCTCCCCACCATCGAGACGCAACCCGGGTTTAGTGATAACTACACCATCGATTTTCACCAAACCCGAGCGGATAAGTTGCTGCAGGCGGGTGCGGGATAGATCGGGGACATGCACCACCAGGGCTAGATCAAGCCTACCCCCTGGTAGCGGAACCTCAAATCGAACCTGTCGTTCGCTCACTCAACCAGGCGCTCTCCTTCCGATGCGCCTTCTCCTGCATCACTCTGCATGGATGTGTGCTCTTTAACTTCCTCAAACCGACCACGCCTTTCCTCGACCCACATCGCGGCTATGAGGATAGCGACGCCAATCGAGATGCATGCATCAGCCACATTGAAGACCGGAAAAGATCCCACAGAGATGAAATCGGTTACTGTGCCATGGATTAGTCGATCAATCAAATTCCCCACCGCCCCGCCTAATTGCATCGCTAATGCGGATCGCAACGCCACTTGCGCAGCGGGCACCCGTGGAAAGTAGTACAGGATTGCCAGGGAGACCAAGATCGCAATAACCGTTATAACCAGACCTCCTGATTTGAACAATCCGAAAGCCGCTCCGGTGTTGGTCCAATGAATAATTCTCGCGTAGGGCATCAGCCAATTAAAAGGCGACCAAGAGGCCCCCTGCTCTAGATTAAACCGCACCAGATATTTGGTCCACTGATCCAGTGCGATCACTATTCCTGCGATGCCAAGCAAGGTGAAGTAATCACGTACTTTAGACAAAATTGCCTCCATGAGACCAATATTCATCAGCGAGGTAGGATTGTACCTTATCATTTCATTCTTGCGAAACGTAATCCGTTGGACTGATCCACAAATGAGTGCACTGAAAAACTACCCTCGAGGAGTGGGGAGGGGTATATGTGGGGGTGCGGGCGCAGCCCGCACCCCCACATATACCGGTTCCCGTCTCGCGGTTGACCTTTTTTCAGTGGAGTCACAAATGAATTTATCGTAATCGCGTTAGCACTCGACCAGAACTAACCACACCTCCAACTTCTCTCCATCAAATGTGTGCTTGGCAGAGGCTTGGCCGGTAGGATGATCGACCTGTTCCAATGCCAGAGCGAGTGTTTCCCCCATGATGTATTCGCGATGCTTCGCAACCGCCGTAATCAGTCGTTCACTGGCGGTGAATTGGACATTAATCCGGTCATCCACCATTAGATCTGCCGTCTTGCGCAGCTCCTGCACTCGACGGACAAACTCACGCGCTAAGCCTTCATGCTCTAGTTCAGGTGTCAAATCGGTTGCCAACGCGGCTAAGTAGACTCCTTCAGCTACAGCAGAGAACCCCTCGTGGGCTTCTACCTGGACTTCTACCTCATCAGATAGAATCTGGTGGTGCCCACTCTCGATTTGTACCTCGATTGATGAACCACCGGAAAGCAAGTGTGCTGCTGCTTCTTGTGTCTCTGTAGGATCCATGTCGAGGATCGCTTTACGCAGCGCCGGGAAACGTTCCTTGTACTTCTGGCCCAGTTGTTTCGGTAATGGATGAAGCCGGAAGTCGGCTGCTTCAGAAACGGCGTCCAGCAGACGGACCTTCTTGACATTAAGCTCATTTCCGATCAGATTGGCGTAGCGATTGACGACCTTCCGCTCATGAGCGGTTCCGACAGCGAAAGCCGCTTCTGCCAAGGGCTGGCGCAACTTTCGGTTGGCTTTATTGCGCGCCGCGTGTCCCATCGAGACCAGACGCATCACCAGCGCCATATCCTTGGTTAGATCCATATCCATTGCCGAGAGGTCAACAGTCGGCCAATCGCAGTGGTGCACACTCTCCGGCGCTTGTGAATCGACGGTGCGAACCAGGTTCTGGTACATGATTTCAGTCACAAAGGGGACAAAAGGCGCCAGTAAACGGGAGAGCGTCACTAGAACGCGGTGGAGTGTGCTATAGGCGGCATGTTTATCAGCATCGGAAGCCTTACTGGCACCAGCCTTGACCCAGAAGCGACGTCGACTGCGCCTCAGATACCAATTGCTTAGATCGTCCAGCAGACGGTTCACCGCGGCGGTCGCCTTGTCGGGCTCGAAGGTTTCCAACCGGAGGGTGACTTCTTCCACTACTTGATTCAACCGCGAGAGGACCCAACGATCAAGATCGCTGAACGTTACCGGCTTGTTCTCGTTGGGCACCCAACCATCGATATTAGCGTAGGTCACAAAGAACGAGTAAACGTTCCAAAGCGGAAGCAGAAACTGACGACGGACCTCATCGGCTCGATGGTAGCCGAAAAGTAGGTCTTTCTCCGGTTTGTGGTTGCAATATAACCAACGCATCACGTCAACACCCATTTTATCAGCTGCCTCATTGAAATCGATCGAATTTCCCCAAGACTTGTGCATCGGTCGACCATCCTCAGCCAGCAAGGTCGAATAGGTGAAAACGTGCTTAAACGGCGCTCGCCGCTCAAGTATCGTACTCATTGCAAGTAGACTGTAGAACCAATTGCGGAACTGCCCGGGAAAGCTCTCACTGATCATGTCCGCTGGAAACCACTTTCTCCAATATTCCCGATCCGTGTTGTAGCGCATTGTGCTCATCCCTACGATGCCTGCATCAAGCCAGGGATCGCCCACATCTGGGATGCGGCTCACCCGTCCGCCGCACTGGCTGCATTCGATCTGAACGGCATCAATGTAAGGTCGATGAGGGGAGTGGCCCTCGAATGTCTCCCAGCCGGCGACTGCCCGTTTGCCAAGCTCATCCTTGCTGCCGATCACCTCAAAGTGCCCACAGTGCGAGCATTCCCAGATCGGCAGCGCTAATCCCCAATAGCGTTTTTTAGAAATCATCCAATCATGCATGTTACGCAGCCAATCCAGCTCCCGTTCCAAGCCGAAGGCGGGATGCCAATTGGTCTCGTTGATCACCACATCCATGATCTGGTAGCGAAGGTTCTGAAGCTTCTCCTCTTCGCGTACCTCCTCATAGGGCTTGTTAAGCTCCTCCCCCATGGCAATGAACCACTCGTCAACCAGGCGGAAGACCAACTCCTCGCCACAACGCCAACAGACTGGATAGCGGTGGGTATAGTCTTCTAGCTTGTAAGTCAGGCCTTTCTCAGTCAGGTTCTCGAAGATCGGCTGAGTTGATTGGTCAACCTTCATCCCCGTCAACCAAGCGAAACCATCAACGAAAACACCGCTTTCATTTAGTGGAGCGATAACCTTCAGGTCGTATTCTTTGCTAAGTTCAAAGTCTTCCGCACCGCAACCAGGGGCGATATGTACGATACCCGTGCCCTCTTCTTCGCCAACCTCATCCCATAGGATCACTCGGTGTGATTGGGGGGAGCCACTCTTAACCTGTGCCGGGAGTTCATCGAAGGGCCCACGGTAGGGCCAACCTTCCATTTCTCCCCCCCTAAGTTCGGCCTCAACCTCGTACGATCCCTGAAGCACATGCAGCGTTCCACGGCTGAGATAGAGAACTTCCTCCCCCTGACGCACTCGAACGTAATCCAGGTCTGGGCCGACTGCAACTGCAACGTTGCTGGTCAGCGTCCAGGGAGTCGTGGTCCACACCAGCATGCTCTCGTTGGGGCGGTCGACAAGCGGAAAACGCAGGGTGACACTGGGATGGGTGATCTCCCGGTAACCTTCGGTCACAATCTCATGTTGACTGAGTCCAGTGCCGCATCGCCCACACCAAGGCATCACGTCTCTACCTTTGTAGATCCACCCCCGATCGTAGCAGGATTTGAGCATCGCCCAGATGGTGTAGTTGTTCTCATCCGAGAAGGTGTAATATGATCCCCCGAGTTCTGGCATACCCAGCAAACCAACAATCTGCTCAACTGTACCGGTGACCGGACCCTCCGGTCCCTCGACAGTGACCACTTGGGAGGGGTCCTGTTCGAGAGAATCACACAGCATATTCAGCAAGCCGATATCATCCCATTCCATCCAATAACCCAAGCGGATGCTCTGCTCAGTTTGAACGGCAGCGTATTTCAGGACTCGCTGTTTGCATAGAACGACAAACTTAGCCAAGCCATAACTTTCAATATCCCTCTTGGTCTTAAAACCCATATCTCGTTCGACGTTGACTTCAACCCACAGACCCTGGCAGTCAAAGCCGTTCTGATAGCGGGCAAGGTGTCCCTGCATCGTCTTAAAACGATGGAAGAGATCCTTATATGTCCGACCCCAACCATGGTGCACCCCCATCGGATTGTTTGCCGTGATAGGACCATCAATGAAGGACCAACGTGGACCATCCGCTCGTAACTTCCTCAACTTTTCAAAGGCGCGCGTCTCCTGCCAAAACTTGAGGACCTCATACTCCTGAGTAATGAAATCGATCTGGCTAGGTACTGATTTGAACATCATCCACCTCAAGCCTCGAGCTCGACAACCAACCGTTTGTTAATGGCGCCTTTGCTCTTGTAATCCACAATCTGGATCTTCCCCACTTCTTTGGTATTGGCTACATGTGTGCCACCGTCTGCCTGTAAGTCAAGCCCCTCAATCTCCACAATGCGTACCATCTTGATGGCTGGCGGCAGTAGATTGATTTTGGTCCGTATCAGGTCGGGGATCTTGAAAGCCTCCTCCCGCGGCAAGATGTCGACTTTCACTGGTCGCGCTGCCTCGACCTCAATGTTGATCTTCTCTTCAATCTCCTGTACGAGTTCTTTGCTCATCAACTCAAATTCGAAATCCATTCGGCCATGGAGCGGCTGCATCTTTCCCCCTGTGACGCCAGCTCCATAGTCACGCCAGATCACTCCGCAGAGAATGTGCATCATGGTATGCGTACGCATTAACTGGTAACGACGCTCCCAATCGATCTCACCCTCCAACTGAGTTCCAACAGTCGGTGGTTCGCCTTCAACCCGATGCCAAACCTCGCCCTTGACCTTCCTTACCTCAGTCACCGACCAAATCTGGTCGCCAAAGCGGAGCCAGCCTAAGTCGCAAGGTTGACCTCCACCGGTGGGGTAAAAGGCAGTGACATCCAGCGCTACACCATGCTCCGAAACCGCAGTCACAACAGCTTCAAAGGTCTTTAAGTACGCATCCTGTTGACACAATAATTCAGTCACGATTGGTCCTCCCTTGACTATAGATTACTAGCCCCTAATCCCTGATCCCTTACTCCTAGTTCTCATGCCCAACCTGCGGAAGCCCATTACAGACTATGCGGTTGCTCCTTAATAAATTAACTAAAAACTCCCGTCCCATTCAGGGACGAGAGTTAAATCTACTCCCGCGGTACCACCCTGATACCTGCCAACGACAGGCTCTCTATCGGGTACGACCTAACCTATCAGGTTTATACCCACGCCCCGGATAACGGTGGGCGAGGCCGGCTTCCTTACTTGCGGGTTGCCCCGCTTTCAGGTCACGGCTCCGGAGGGATTTTCCACTCGACAGACCGCCCCGGCTCACACCCTTCCAGGTTCGCTGTCAGTCTCGTTCGAGTGTACTCGTCTCCATCATCACCGATAAGGAAACCGAATTTGATCGATTATGCCACAAGCGATGTAAAATATCAACCGTGCGTTGTCGGCTCTGATGTACCTAGCGTGTCACACCGAATTGATCCAGCAAATTACCAGCCTCGTCTCGCAGTGAACGCATGCAGGGATTCTTCGCCTTCCAGGTCCCTCCAAGTTGTCTTAGAACGAGCTGACTGTCGCCACGAACCTCGAATCGAATCTCATCCGGATCTTTTCCTTCTTGCTCAATTTGGTAGAGCAAATATCATGGCCCGGTGATTAGTGTTAAATATTCAGCCTCCACCGAATATCAGGATTCCCTGTATAAGCTTTGGTATAGCGCGAGCAAGTTGCGGGTGTGAAGCTCCTCTGCCAACCCATTGAGGAGTATTCGACTCTTGCCACATGATTCCACACTGATAGTGGCGAGGTAGCCCTCCGGATCGCGCCGACGGGCAGCCTTCCTCACATGCCGTCGGATGGTGGCCAAATAATCTAAATTGGCTTTTACCACGGAAGGCACTTCGCCGCGTAAAATGACCTCTCCATGCCCTTGTACGAGATTCTCAAGATGCATGTGCGGTATCTTTTTCAAGCTAGCTACCATGACATCGTAGTCACCATCAACCAAATAAAGCAATGGCATCATAATATCTCCTGCAAAAAGGGCCCGATCTTCGACCAGTAAAACCCCTATACCATCTGCGCTATGACCGGGAATGTGCATAAGCTGGAGAGTCCGTTTACCGACCCTGATGCTCAAACCACCTTCATTGAAGGTGACATCCGGAAGGACAATGTGTACATCTAGTAAGTCACGATTTTGCCGCTGAGCATCTTTCAACGCCGCTCGGCCCCGCGTATCAAGAAGTTGGCGGCATAATGTATGGCCGAGGACGATAGCCTCAGGAAACCAGCATGTTCCTAGGCTATGATCAGCGTGGTAATGGGTGTTGATAACATAGCGAACCGGGCTATTGAGGTAGTCCTCCAAGAAGTCGCGGATTTCTTTAGACTCCCCAGGGTACGCCAGAGTATCTATTACCACTGACCACTCGGGGCCGACAACTGCACCGGCGTTGACTTGTGCGTATAACTCGCTGGTAAATACATAAACGTCATTGGCAACACGCTCGCGAACCATTATTCCTCCAATGAGTTGCACTGGGCGGAAGGATAGCATAGCTGCGAGGCGGCTGTCAAGATTACTTTACATAATTTTAGTAATTTGGGTGTAAATTATGTCCCCCATTCCCTTAAGCGGGATGATCTGGCGCCCCTCCTCGCTCCGAATGGAGAGCTCAACACCCCCCTTTTCCAGACTGCGCCGGCTGACCGTGATCCGGAGCGGACAACCTATAAGATCAGCATCGGTAAATTTAACCCCGGCCGAAACCAGGCGATCGTCGAGCAGCACACTCAAGCCAGTTGTTTCTAATTCCCGGGCAACTGCATCTGCCTCTTCTGGGCAACTCAATTCGACTATATGAACATCATAAGGTGCAACCTTTGCCGGCCAGATAATGCCTTGATCATCGTGGTATACGGCAAGAAGTACAGCCAGGATAGGCTCCAGTAATAGTGTTCCCAGACCTACATACCCTTCCCGGTCACGCCCATCCTCGCTGGCGTAGCGGATAGAAACCAGCGATGGTCGCCAGCATCCCAGATATATCCCACTATTCGCCACCAACGGTTTCCCACATTCCGGACAGTTGTCCCCCTCCCTCGCTGCGGCAATGTCAGCTATCACATCTACCGAAAAATCGCGCGGATAATTGACCCCTTTCAAGTGAAAGTCTGGCTTATTGGCCCCAGCGACAAAATTGGTTCCCTGCTCAATTGAGGGATCACCAATGATCATCAACCCCTGCTCAACCGGATCAACCACTCTCTTCAACCCAACCGGACTGGCGTA
>JAUWHR010000052.1 GCA_030605795.1 Anaerolineae bacterium
GTAACTACTCAGGTATCGTCTGGAAAGAGGCAAGCCTACTCACGAAGCGACTTTTGGATGTCATTGCGAGCCCTTCGATACCTCAGGGCCTTCGGCTCCGCGAAGCAATCTCCTGCCTTAAACATGTAACCAACGGTGGAGATTGCTTCGTCACTTCGTTCCTCGCAATGACAGACTGAGTAGTTACCCTGAAACTATCATTAGCCACCTGTCCTTGTCCTCAAACCGCTCCACCAGTACTGATGAAATGTCCGCAAATGTCCTGCTTTATGTGTTGGCGGCCAAGCCGCAATCAAGTATGATTTGTCCTACTCAATCGTCAGGAGAACCTATGCCAGACCGGGATGTTCTTCGCCAACTTAGCCAGGATCAACTCATCGAGCTATTGGAAGACGCAGCCAAGAATTGGCTGGCGCATGACGGTCTGTGGTTTCAGGCCGCTGAGCGCCACTACGGGATGGAGGTTGCCATCCAGCTCGACGCCGAGGCTTGGGAACGGTTCACCGTCATCGAAGCCCGACGTATTATGCGCCGTCACAAGATCGAAGAGGGATGCGGTTTAGAGGCGCTTGAGCAAGCCCTCAACCTGCGTATGTACGCCCGTATCAACGAGCAATCCACAACCCGGGTGGACGAGCGTACATTGCGCTTCGAGATGAACGATTGCCGTGTTCAGGCTGCGCGCCAACACAAGGGACTACCGGATTTTCCGTGTAAACCGGTAGGGCTGGTCGAGTACGCTGGATTCGCCCGCACGATCGACCCTCGCATTCAGACCCGCTGCATCGCCTGCCCACCTGATCCCCACCCAGAGACGTTCTTCTGCGCCTGGGAGTTCACTATTCCTGAGGAGGAGACGTAGCCAGACCTAAAGGATCGCGCTACGTCCATAAGCCCTAATATCATGCCGCTGTTCGACCACTTCGATCTAATAGCTCCACTCTACGACCGGCTGATCCGCCTTCCCGAAGGCGATATATTAGCCGAGATGGCTGGTTTGCCTGTATCCGGTCTACTGCTGGACGCAGGTGGGGGCACGGGTCGTGTCGCCCAAAGGTTGGTAGACCGATCCGGCCAAGTGGTGATCGCTGACTCATCGGTGAAGATGCTGCGTCAGGCTTTATCCAAGGACGGTTTGGACGTAGTGGGCAGCGAGATAGAGAGTCTACCTTTTGGTGACGGGTGCTTCGAGCGGGTCGTAATCGTGGACACCTTCCATCATCTCGGCGACCAGGGTCGCAGCCTCACCGAACTGTGGCGGGTGCTAATGCCTGGTGGACGGCTGGTTATCGAAGAGCCAGATATCCGCTGCTTCCCGGTCAAGCTGGTTGCCCTGGCGGAAAAGCTAGCCCTATTTCGCAGCCACTTCGTCCCCGCGGAGCATATCGCCAGCCATTTGGACAGCTTCGGTGCGCACACAGTCGTGCGCCGCGATGGCCACACCGTCTGGGTCATCGGGGATAAACCTCACTACGACGTTCTCCCTCAGCGAAATAGCTTGTAACCTAAGTGGGGGAACAAGCACCATCCCTTAATCCCATCGTCGAATGCAGTCCTGCTCGCCCTCCGGGCCAGTTACGACCCATCCCCCATCTTGGAGTTCTACCGTATAGGCCTGCAACTCCTGTTCGATGTCAATAAAGAGGCGTTCAGCCGATGCACGGGATTGATGGTGCGACTGCCAACCCATCCATTGGCTGCGTTCAGTGAGATCGGCATGGCGACAGGCGAGTTGAGGCAACAGCTCAGTCCGAACCGCCTCCGGTGTCATCTCGATCAACCCAATCAAGCCAGGCACAGCATCGTCAGAGAGACTTACCAGGTATTGAATATCAATTTCACCGGTCTGCGACAGGCGGGCGGTATTTTGGCGCACGATGAAGGCGTCAACGTTAAGTAGATTCAGCGTGGCTGTGAATCCGAGAACAACCATGGCTACAACCGGCGCGAATCGCCGCAACCGCTCAGCAAATAGCAGGGCAAGGAAGACAACGAACAGAATCCCCATCCACACGATAGCCACATGGGTGTAGGTCCGTAGCCGGGTGAAGCCATAGGCGTTTTCATACAGCAGCAAGCGCTTCAAAGCCGATACCAGGATCGCCCCAACCAACCCCACCAACACTGCGCTTAAACCGTTGAACCAATGCTTTTGATGCTTCCCCTCCCGCTGGGTCCAGGCTCCAAGAGCCATGATCAGACCCAGACTGAGAAAGGCCACCATCACCATTTCACCGAAGCCACGCCGGGCGTACTCGGCGTAGGTGTAGCCGGCGGCAGTGATGTTGGCTTGACCGCCGAAGAGGTATGCGAACTGAATGGCGACGAAGACGGTGAAGAGTAAATCGACCGCCCCTAAAACCACTACCGATTCCACATAACCCAAGAAAGGGGAAATCAGAGGCTGTTTCAGACCGATTAGATGACGCTTACTGGTGGATCGTAAAGCAATGACCAATGCTCCCAGGAAGAACACCGCGCCTAAAATCACGATCAACACCCGCCTGAGCAACTGAGACAATCGCTCTATATCGAGCCATCGTAAGGCTTCTTCGACATAACCAGCGAACACCAGGTCGGCGGATTCGAATAAGGCGACGAAGACCACTAAGACTGGAATCGCCAATAGCAACCCCCGCAGGACCGCCAGAAACCGGCTTCGCGTTCCATGCTCACCGGCAACCTGCCTCCAGGCAGTCTGCGCTACAGGCCAGGGTCGGATCCATGCTTCCAATGGCACCAAAATCAAAGCCAGACCATAGTCCACCCAACCGAAGTCGATCAGTCGTCCATCGCGAAAGGTCCTTACCCACAGGGCGAAGAGCGCCAGGGTGAGGAACACGTCCAAGAAGACGGTCAATGGCTCCAACCGCAGGAATGACATGAGCGCGAAAAACATAATCGGGATCACTAAAACCAACTCTGGTCGAGTGGGACGGATGCCTTCTAGCGCGGCCAATCCCAGCAGCGCGGTTACGCACAGCACCGCCCATATCGGAAAGGAGATTCCCAGCGGGTGCCCATCGAAGAGGATTTCGACGCTCAGGCCTAACGCCAATGCCACGATCGTCAACCATAACGGGAAGCGAAACGCTAAGGCCTCAGTATGTTCTTCTGGTTCGGTGTTAGTTGGTTCGTTGACAGTAACCATGATGCTCTCCTATAGCTTACCCTCAGATGTTACACCCAACCTCAGCCTCATGCATCCAAGGTGAAAGCTCTAATCCCAATCAACTTTGTTGGCAATCTCATCCAGATTTTCCAAAGTAAATAAGCCGTCATCAAAGGCGGCACATGGCAATATTGTGCACAATCCAACCCTCAAATCCCAACAATTCACTCTCAATTCCCATCAGGTTATTTTCAATAGGGGTCTCTGTGGCTCACAACTCATGCTACCGGTTGATTTCCGGCAACTGCACCTACGACATACGCTTACACTAAAGTCGCAGCAACATTTGCGAAGTAAAACCTCCGTGGACTTTTCTCTTCGTCTCAACTGTAGAAGTCGCGAAAGCACCTTTGGATTCCATCGGCTCTGCCGATGGCCAGCAGCAGAGCTGCTGGATTCCAAAGAAGTCGCCGCAGGGCGACTTTGTAATTTGTAGCTGCGGTTTCAACCGTCGGCATAGGGCGACTTAGCAATCGTTGCTGCGGTTTTAACCGCCGCAGGGCGACTATGAAAGATGTAGGTGCATTATTAATTGCCGGTAATCCGGCGACTAAAGTCGCGGCAACACCTGCGAAGTCCACCTCCGTGGACTTCTGACTTTAAACGTTGAAATCGGCGAAGGCCGATTTTGCAGATGTTGTTGCGGTTTCAACCGCCAGCCATGCCATTTGTTGCTGCGGTTTTAACCGCCGGCATAGCGCGACTATGAAAGGTGTAGGTGCATTATTAATTGCCGGTAATCCGGCGACTAAAGTCGCGGCACAAGATACGATCTTGGGCGAGGCGTAAACGATATCAGCTCGAAAGTCTGATCTGGAGGACCTCGGCGCAGACCAATTGAAAACCAAGAGAAGATGCGAGCAACAGACTAAGCATCCCGTGACTTAGTATTGGTTTATCTAAGCAATCGAGCACGCTCTGCGACTCCCCTTGTGCAAGACGGGTCATTTATGACTTGTTCCTTTTCCTTCGGCTTAGGAGCAGATCTAATACTGTAACTTTCTCTCGATGATTGTGCACCTATTCGAAGTTTATCGCAATATCATCTGACCAAGATGCGAGGGAGACCTAACAATAGTTTGATTGCTTTCTCGACAGCCAGTTGCGGTTAGTAGCCTGGCTCATCTCACTTATAATTGTGGCCTTGACAATTAATGCATTCAAATGCTAGAATGCCGAATATGACACGTACGACAATCGACATGAAGGACGAGCATCGGGCAATATTACACGCCATCTCAGCCCGCAGGGGCTGGCGCGGCTTCTCCCGCGTTGTCGAAGAGGCAATCGAGTTTTATATCCGCCAGCACGATGTTTCCGAGGAAGCTCGACAGGTTTTGCTGGAGCGAAGGGGATCTTGGTCCCGGGAAGAGGCTGGGAAGGTCAGGGACGCGATCACTGAGGCGCGCCAGAGATGGACACAGCCGTCGTCGTAGACAGCGACATCCTTATAGATTACTTTGCAGGTCTGTCACCTTCAGCTGAGGCAGTGCAGAAACTGCTTGAGACCGACCTGTTGGCCATTACGACGCTAACAGTCTTTGAGCTGGGCTGTGGCGCTCAGTCGGAGGAGGCCCATAGAGATATCGAATTACTGGTTCAAGCCTCTCGCGCGATCCTCTCGTTGAGCACAGATGCCGCCTACCAGGCGGCTACGCAATTCCGCAAGTTGAGGCGCAGGGGCGATCTTTTAGATACCCCCGACCTCCTCATCGCAGGTTGCTGCTTGGCGGCGGGCTTGCCTCTGCTCACTCGCAACACGCAACACTTTGAGAGAATCAGCGAACTCGGGCTAATAGACCCCCAGCAGATACTTGAACAAGACTGATATTCCCCAGCAACTCCATCAACCGTTATGTCGAACAGCCCCCGAAAAGGAACTTCCTATTGGATACATCTACGAAGTCCACCTTCGTGGACTTCTAACCTTAAATGTTGAAATCGGCGAAGGCCGATTTTGCAAATTGTTGCTGCGGTTTCAACCGCCGCAGGCCGATTTTGCAGAAGTTGGCGCGGTTTTAACCGCCGGCAATCAGGCGACTGAAGTCGCTGCAACATCTGCTAAGTCCACCTACGTGGAATCCGAACAATGCATGCTAACTGGTGGAAGTCTTCCGCCTCTCCAAGACTTCTAGTTGCCGCAACACGTACTCTCGGGTCCACGGATCATGCACGATTCGTTCAGCCCATTCGACGGCGCGCTGAAAGCTGAACCCTGCTCCCAGGTCGACTTCCGGCAAAAAACTGAAACGTCTTCCTTTCCTGCTTGACAGGTAAAGGGAATCAAAGAGAGCCTTCTCCGGCGTCGCCACGAGAAAGTCCTGCCTCTCCCCATACCAATCGAAGCCTGCGAACAAGCCCGGGCTGATTCGATGGTACGAATAGGTGCCTACCGAGGTTGCCCTCTCCCGCGTATGTCCTGTTGTGACGGCATACACGATCTGAGGTATCTGCTCCATCAGACCGTGTAGATGCAGGGCGGAGATCAGGGAGACGTATGCCCGATGACCGCCCGCGAGCAGCGGCACCAGCGAGTGGGGAGAGAACCTTGGGTCATCGGGAATACACCAGACGCCGCGGGTGACCCTTTTCACAAGACCTCGGTGCTCCATGCGTGCGAGGGCCTGGCTGGTGGCAGAAACGGAACCCCCTCGAAGAGCGGCGATCTGTCGCGTGGTGAAGACTGACCTCCCTATGGCACGAATAGCTTGGGCAGCGCTCACCCTATTGGTCGTCACGGTCAATCCCTTCAAAGATCTCGAGCGTACGCAACCTGATCTCGTCCCAGACCTGGGAAGAGTCATACGCCATCCTGTCATCAGGCCCGAGGAAGCTGACAACGGTGTCCCGGTACCGCCGATAATCTATAGAGTAGATGGTGTCACGGACACGCCGGACCTCCCGCGGTGCAAATCCTTGCCGGAGATCAGCTTCCAACACCTCAGGTTGAGAACTCAATAGGTAGAGGTCGAAGATATCTCTGGCCTGGGGCTGCGCACGTGAGAGGATCGCACGAATCTTCTGCAGGGCAGCAGAACGCGCCGCGTAGTGCGGGATAATAACGGGGGGCATACGATAGGCCGCCAAGACCTCCATCGAAACTGGTTCGGCGCGGATTCCCTCGTCCAATCCGCGCCGGGAGAACTCTATCTTTGTGGCCAGATCCTCCCCCGCAGATGTCAGCAGGCCGATCTTGAACCGCTGTACCGTGTTCGTCTGCTTGGCGCGAGCCATGTCAGGAAGCCGCAGGTCCTCAATCCCGAACGTCCTAAGAGTATCCACCAATCCCGACGATTTGAGCACTTTCATCACCCTCTCACGAAGAACGTGAACGGCAAGCCCAGACACGTCAATGTCCACGTCTTCTGAATAACGTATGCTTCCGAAGAAGAAACGGAGATTCACACCTCCCTTCAGGGCGAAGGCTGACAGAGGAATAGTTCGAACCAGCGATCGCAGGAAGACCAAGTGGAAAACTTCCCGCTTATGGAGAAGATTCAGCACCATTACCTTATGGATTGTAGTTTAGGTTTTTCTAAAGTCAAGTCCATAAGGGTGCAGTGGCCATCAAGAGTCCCTCTCAAGCGGGAGGTAGGTTTCTTTCCGGGCGTCGCACTTCCCGCGTTTTTGCCTGAGGAGGTCTGCACGAAAAGGGCAAAGTTGACTACGAGTGGGGCAATCTGGCAATGAATGGAGTCGAGGGTGGATCCCGTAGCCCTTCGGTTTCACTCAGGACCTTCGGCTCCGCGGAGGGGCTACGTGGACTTACTCTCCCATTTAGAGAAAAAATGAAGTCGCCGCAGGGCGACTTCGTAATTGTAGCTGCGGTTTTAACCGCCAGCATAGGCCGATTTGGCAGAAGTTGCTGCGGTTTTAACTGCCGCAGACTATCCGGCGACTGAAGTCGCGGCAACACCTGCGAAATCCACTAGCGAAGCACCGTTCGTCCAGCTTGACTGGATCCCGTAGCCCTTCGGTTTCACTCAGGACCTTCGGCGAAGCGGAGGGGCTCCGTGGATTTCTACATCCTCTCCTCAATAAATATTGAAGTCGCCAAAGAGCGACTTTGCAATCGTTGCTGCGGTTATAAACACCGGTTATCCGGCGACTGAAGTCGCGGCAACATCTGCGAAGTCCACCTACGTGGACTCCAAACCCTCTTAAAAATCATTTAAGTCGGCGAAGGCCGACTTTGCAATCGTTGCTGCAGTTTTAACTGCCGCAATCCAACTTTGCACCGAACAATGATAAGATAAGGTGATTACACTCAACCAACGCAGCAAAACTGAAGGGGGAAAAACCATGCGTACTCCATACACCCAGCTCTACGTGCATCTGACCTGGTCCACTTGGGAC
This sequence comes from Anaerolineae bacterium, assembly GCA_030605795.1. Taxonomy (GTDB): domain Bacteria; phylum Chloroflexota; class Anaerolineae; order Anaerolineales; family E44-bin32; genus DUEZ01. Next base: position 7,529 of record JAUWHR010000052.1, read on the forward strand.
CGCCTCCCATTGATTACCAAGATCATCCAATCTCGCCTTTACGCCTCAATCGCCAAGAAATGCCACCAACTCAAATGCGAGCCGTTAGCCATTGGCGGGATGGAGGATCATGTGCATTTGTTGGTCAGACTACACCCCGCGGTTGCGATTGCCACCTTGATCAAAGAAGTGAAAGGGACCTCTTCTCATCTGGTAACGCACGAACTCACGCCCGACGAATTCTTCAAATGGCAGGGTGGATATGGGGCTTTTACGATCCGCAAAGAAGATGTGCTGCGTTTAAAGACTTACATTGAAAACCAGGAATTCCACCATGCAGAAGGTTCGTTACAGGTTCATTGGGAGCCGAGGCTCAATACCAAGGAGAAAACCGGCGACTGCGCCTACGGCATACGCTTACGCTAAAGTCGCAGCAACATTTGCGAAGTCCACCCTGATGGACTTCTTCTACCATTTAGAGAAAAAATGAAGTCGCCGCAGGGCGACTTCGCAGGTTGTTGGTGCAGTTTTAACTGCCATCTACGTGGACTTCCTATAACATTTAAATCGGCGAAGGCCGACTTCGCGAAGCGCACCCGGAGGGTGTGCAATCGTTGCTGCGGTTTTAACCGCCGCAGACTATCCGGCGACTAAAGTCGCTGCAACATTTACGAAGTCCACCTTCGTGGACTTCAAATCCTCTTAAAAATCTTTGAAGTCACCGCAGGGCGACTCCGCGAAGCGCACCCGGAGGGTGTGCAACCGTTGCTGCGGTTTTAACCGCCGCATTTCGCAATAGTTGCTGCGGTTTTAACTGCCGCAATCCAACTTTGCACCGAATAATGATAAGATAAGGTAATTCCACTCAACCAACACAGCAAAACTGAAGGGGGAAAAACCATGCGCGCTCCGTACACCCAGCTCTACGTGCATCTGACCTGGTCCACTTGGGACCGCCTTCCATTGATTACCGAGATCATCCAACCTCGCCTTTACGCCTCAATCGCAAACAAATGCCGCCAACTCAAATGCAAGCCATTGGCAATCGGTGGGATGGAGGATCACGTGCACCTTTTGGTCAGACTACATCCCACAGTTGCGATTGCCACCTTGGTCAAAGAAGTGAAAGGTACCTCTTCTCATTTGATGACGCATGAGATCACACCTGGCGAGTTCTTTAAATGGCAGGGTGGCTATGGGGCTTTTACGATACGCAAAGAAGATGTGCCGCGTTTGAAGACCTACATTGAAAACCAGGAATTACGCCATGCAGAAGGTTCGTTACAAGCATATTGGGAGCCGAGGCTCACTACCAAGAAGAAAACCGGCGACTTAAGTCGCTGCAACATCTGCTAAGTCCACTAGCGAAGCACCGTTCGTCCAGCTTGATCGTTCATCCAGCTTGACTGGACTGGATCCCGTAGCCCTTCGTTTTCACTCAGGACCTTCGGCGAAGCGGAGGGACTGCGTGGACTTCTACATTAGACCTCTCCTACCCTTAAAAATGAAGTCGCCGCATGGCGACTTTGCATAGGTAGGTGCAGTTTCAACCACCCGCGAAAGCCGACTTCATAGAATGGGCTATAGACACTAAAAAGTTCTCCACTATAAGAGCATTTACATCATGGGCAATGTTCATATCAATACCGTCGATGGTTTTTAGTCGCTAGTAAAGAATGGCAGCAAAGGTATGTACCAAAGGATAAGTGCAAAGTATTTCCAAGGCTATTTAAACGAATATTCTTTCTGCTACAATCACTGAGACGATGTTATCCCTATGTTATTAACGTTTTTGAATCGGGTAGTCGCTTTGGCAAAGACATCGTAACCTTTCTTAATACTTACAAGAAATCTTCTTTTATATAAACTCTTCTGATGTCACGCTATCTTCTGCTTTTTTCCGCTTCGATTTCTTATGCTTCTTACTCACAATCTTCTCCCAAATTTATGTAGAAACCTCTTTTATCGTTATCTCGTGCCGATCCTCAACCAATTGAACATTCACATTTACCCAAAATGGCATTGTGATGGTATCGCCTTTTATTGTGTTTGCGTGAAACCACAATCCAATCTCGGTCTCATCTTCTGGTAGCTGAGGGCCATCCTGATCACTTAGCGTCGCGCGCATCGTTCCGTTCCACCGATGTATGAAGTACGACGATATTCCTTCTCCGTATGGGATTTCTACTGGCTGTCTATCACGCCGCACCCACCTTGCAGCCATCCGCGGTATTTCGACTTCTACATCCCATTCGATAATATCAACCCAGCAATTCAATAGATCGCCGCCCGTATTATTGATTATTCTCACCCCCTCCCAAATACCCAAGTCATCCATAGGTCTCGCAATAGCCAATTCTATACCAGTTGGAGGACGGGTTTCAAAATAAGCTAACACAAGCACTATAATGAGAACGATAAAAAAAAGGAAATAACAGAGAGATGCGCGGGATGTTCCATGGACCAATCAAGGAACAACATAAATACATCGCGTACAAAGGGAAGATAGTTATGCACAAATTCGGTAAAAACATCACCCAATAATTGCTCCACAATCCAATAAGCAAGGCCTAAAAAAACTGTGCCAAAGATTAACCTCCAGCGTCGGAAAATTGATTGTCGTATCCCGCGCAAACGTCTTTTGTATCGTTTTCTTGCCATACCCCCATTGTAAACTGATATGTGACGTAAGGGTATACTTGCCTTCTAGGATTTCAGGAGGCTTTGGCTTGCATATCATTGTGCAATAGTCCCCCGGTTCACGATTCCCGGCAAATGAAATCGGCGAAGGCCGATTTTGTAGAAGTTGCCGCGGTTTTAACCGCCGCAATCCGATTTCGCAGAAGTTACCGCGGTTTTAACCGCCGGTATTGTGGGCCTCTCACCTTATTCCCTAATTGTAGAAATCACAAAGATCCCTTTGGATTCCATCGGCTCTGCCGATGACCAGCAGCAGAGCTGCTGGATTCCAGAGAAATTGGCGAAGGCCGATTTTGCAGATGTTGGTGCAGTTTTAACTGCCGCATTTCGTAATTGTGGCTACGGTTTTAACCTCCGACTTCGTAATAAATGGTGCAGTTTAACTTGCCACCGTTAATGAATACTGACAGATAAGGTAATTCATCCCATCATCGCAATGAAACTCATACAGGAAATCGCATGTGTAACCAATACACCAAACCCTACCTGCACCTGATTCGGCTCACCTTGGACTGCTTGCTGCTAATAATAGAAACAAAAAAACGGGCTCGCCAAACCATTTCCAGCGAGCCCTTGCAATTGTTGATATTTATATCATTTGGCTATGGACGGAAGTGGATATTGATACCTAGAGAGCAAAAGGTATCACCTCTGTTAACTGCTAATTTTAGATGCACATTCATTCTGTTATTCCATAGCTGTATACTAGATAATTCAACCGCTCCAAGGTAATCCGTATCTTGAGGATATGGATAGGTCCCGCCGCCACCCCAACCTAGATCGTTCAAAACGGCTGCTACCGGTTTTTTTGCAGGAGTTAGACTCATCTCGAATTGTGGTTCAGGAAAGAAAATCGGACCAGGCCCCAAGTTCCAGAAGTAAATGTTTATGTCTTGAGATTCAGCGTCTGTTCCAGTGATGAATATTGAGGATGAGTAGAGAACACCGCAATCTTGGCTCAGTTCGCCAATTGTTTCATTAGAGTTACGCCTGGATGTAACCCAATAAGGATCGTAGGTTTCCAGCAACTGATCTACAGTTATGGCATTGACGAACTCTAGCGCGAGCGCATCAAAATAATGAGTTTGGTTATCCCCGGTACCCCCGACTACTTCAATCTTAAGCGTATGTGCGGATCCTACAGGTGAGAGATAGAGGACTGTCTCAAAGTCTGAGCCTGAGCCATCAGTAGAGCCTGTTACGGTAGCAATTAGTAAATCATCTAGGAAGATGTTATCAGTCTCGCTACCGAAGCGTGCATATTTAAACGCGTAAAAGCCCTCTTTATCGACGTTAAATTCAATTGTAATACTACCAGGGTAACCGAGACCCCTTGGGAATGAGCTGGCATCCTGCATTACAGTTGTTGAATCTATTGTGAAGAAGTAATGCGACAGCATGTTTACTTGCCAGAATTCGTTGACCTGCTGTGTAGTAGTATAACCTTCGCTGGATGGTTCAAATTGACCAATTTGCCAGATCATGACCGATCCATCGCTTGCTTGAACAGTCATTAACGCCATAATTAGCATCAACGTTGCTGACAATAAACCGATTAGAACTTTCTTATTCATCGAGTTTACTCCTATTATGCTTTATAACCGATTTCTTTAGAGACATTTAATGAGCTATGAATGTTTAATAGGCTCCACCTCCTTCTTGAAAAACACCGACCACACCATCTGGCCGGTTTCACTATTCGCTCGCCGAAGGGCCAAGTGACCACCGTTAGGTCCTCCGGGTCACAGCTTCCAGATTATGAGTATCTATATTATGTGTTGTTGAGAGAGTCTTTACCCGATAGTTAGCTCCTCAGCCTGAGAACTATCGGGAGAAGAAAGGCAAAGCGGAGCTCCCCAGATCCTTAGCTCCGCTTCATGTGTGGATAATTGATTGCAGCAACGGCGCCTACTCCTCCCCCGAAAGGGTCGTTGTTAGCTGCGATGGACAACCATCATAGCAGAAAAGAAGGTGCGCGGTCAATCGAACTTGCGTTCTCAAACGAAAAATAAGACCCGCCAGTGGCGGGTCTTCGAGAAAAAACGCAGGATTCACGGCATTACGGTAGGTATTGATCTATGAAATCCCATGCATCCGGTATATCCACCCGGTAGCTGAAGTCAGCACCTTTGCAATTGTAATTCAGGCCAAAGGATACAACCGACACGATGACGTTCGTATCGTTAAACATCACCGGACCACCGGAGTCACCAAAGCACGCACCACCAGTGCCATTTCCATTACCTGGGTTGTTGGATGTATGCAGATTGTATCCGTCGGTGAGGGCACTTTCTAAATTAACCAACTTCGAGGTGGCTTTATATCGACTGTCTTCAGCTCGGAAGAAAGGCACAACCTCCTGGTAGCCATATCCTGCGGTCTCGAAGAGCTGCTTATTATGCCCCCGCCGTGTTGCCAGCTCATCGAGCACGTGTAGTTCAGCCAATTCTGCGTATTGGCGGACTCTAGCATTCTTGTCGAGTAGCACAACCCCCAAATCGTACGTGTTTGGAAACTCGGCGAAGTCGTTATAGTTGGGATGCGCCCACGCCTCACCCCGTATGAAGCGAGAGTTTTTATTCAACCAATCGAATCGGAGTGGGTAGAGAATGTCAGGATCGTCGTAATCAGACCACCTTGGGAAGTCTGAGAGGTCAACTTGTTCATCAAACGTCACCCAAACATCTGTGCCACCGCGACGACCTTCAGTCACTTGAAGATCGGTTCCGATATCGATGGTGCAGTGACCTGCTGTCAGGAACGTTCTTCGATCAAGTAGAGCCCCTGAGCAGCTAAACCACCCACCATCTTCTCCATAGGTCGGGTCAAAGAAAAGCAAGAAGCCCACATATGGGTGCTCTCCATCATCCGTCTCGCCGTAGGTTATTGCAGCGGCAGGGATTACTACGATTAGGAGCAAAGTTGCCGCAGCCAATACAGTCAATAATTTCTTACTCATTTTTTCCTCCTCCTCAAAAGGTTTATCTACCCATCATTTTGTATGGATTGGAGCCACTCCCAATAAACGCCTCCTTCCTAGTTGGTATAAATTCCTTCTATTAGTTAGATCCAATCTACATAAAGCAAAACAGCCAGAACAGGAGAATCCCATCTCTGGAATATCGCCGGCTTTTCCATAAGAGCGGAAGCACAGATAACAACTCCTCCATCTGCCCAACCGATGTTAAGAAAAACTTGAAGAAAAGACTGTCGCTGCAATGTGGAAGTGTCATCATATTACCATACCTATCAACCCATTCTCAATGGTCTTTGCAATATCCATCCCAAATTACTTTTGAGCCTCTTCCATCTGATCGTCTCAACAAAATAAACTGCATATCGGCCTGAACCATCTTCGATTTTATCCTTCCAGAAGGTATCCAATTAATGACCATCTGGATACCCTCTGGTGACCAAAATCCTCTATCCTATAAGCAGCGAGGGTTGTTCTTGAGGAGGAGGACCCCAGCGAATGTCATTCCATTGTGCATTTTAATTTAGCACATTTTGACCGGCGCGATCTGGCAACGCGCCATGCATGGTTGAAATTGAGAGCACGATTTGTATAAACTGGTTATGGACCTGATTACAGCCTCAACGAGGCCAAGAAGATGCTAGCAACGAACCGGGGGACTGACCGATGTGCAAGCTTGATCACAGGACCGCTGGGGTCATTTGGTAACCGATGGAGAAACCGGCCACAAGGTCGGTTTCTAAGTTTTAACCGTGGCACCTATCAAAAAACAGTGGCACTTTATTGCACTCAGTACAGTCTCCCCAGTTCCCAACCCGAAGATTCTCGGTCCAATAAGGACCTTCGATCACCCACATTGTTCATCCACCATAAGAAGGAACCGTTGCCATGCCCTCATTGAAGATCCATCTCTTTGGCAAATTCCGCGTTCTTTCTGCCGACCGAGAGTTGAAAGGGCTCGATTCCAGCCGGGTGCAGGAGCTCTTATGCTACCTGCTCCTGTACCGCGACCGCCCTCACCCTCGCGAGACCCTCGCCAGCCTGCTGTGGGAAGCCAGCTCGTCCGCGCAAGCCAAGAAGTACCTTCGTCAAGCCTTGTGGCAGCTTCAGAATGCCCTCGGCGCTCACGCCGATCAGGAGGGGGAACGCGTACTTCTGATCGAGCCCGATTGGATCTGCCTCAATCCGAAGGCTGACCTATGGCTCGACATCGCCATCTTTGAAAATGCCTTTGCCTCCGTTCAGGGTCTTCCGGGCGAGGAGATGGATGCCGACCAGGCGAGTGCATTGAATATCGCCGTTCAGCTCTACCAAGGAGACCTGCTTGAAGGTTGGTATCAAGATTGGTGCCTATACGAGCGCGAACGTCTACAGAACATATGGCTTGCCATCTTGGAAAAGTTGATTGCCTACTGTGAGGTCCAAAAAAGATACGAGGAAGGCATAGTCTATGGCAGGTGCGTGCTGCGCTTCGACCGGGCTCATGAGCGCACCCACCGCCGGATGATTCGCCTTCAATACCTTGCCGGCGACCGAACGTCTGCCCTGCGCCAGTACCAGCGATGTTGCTCCGCCCTGGATGAAGAACTCGGCGTGAAGCCTGCCAGACGCACCAAGGCGCTCTATCAACAAATATTCGCCGACAGCCTCGATAGCACCACATTCCCTGAAAAAAGTGTGGGAACTGGCGAGTTTTCCCTGTTGCCTAATATGGTCGCTCGTCTCAACCAGCTGAAGCAGGTGCTATCTGATGTCCACAGTCATGTCAGCCAGGATCTTGACACGATTGAGCGGGCATTGGATGGGCAGTAGGGAACCCACCTTTCGATAATTTCACGATTATTGGAGCGGGAAAAGATAATTGCCCTTTCGCAGAGCTGTCTTTTCACGACCCTGCGGAGCCCCTCGGCAAGCGTCCTTCGACTGTGCTACGCTCCGCTCTGGATGCTTGCCTCGGTTTCCACTTTTGAAGCCCAATGTCCAACCACATAGCCACTGACCGAGAAACATCCTGTCCTACTTACATTTGAAGGGCTCGGGACCTTCGGCTACGCCGAATGGCGCCCCCACCGCCAGGAAATACACTCCCGGTAAATTCGCCGGGACGAACGGTCCAGTCAAGCTGGACGAGCGGCGGGCATCTCCGACCCCCAACAACGAACAACGTTGAATTTCCATAAGATTCACCCGCCTCTCCGAGCCTGGATCCCCACCAACTTAGCCTTTGATAATCACTATAAATAACTTTCTTTTTTTTAATTTCATGAATCACGATAACGGGGGAGCGGAGCGAGGTTGAGGTTTGAATCAAATTTAATTAACCCTCAATACCGAAGCGGAGCGACTTGCGAGGGGTCGAAGATGCCCGGCGATTTTCCGGGCTGCGGGGAAAAGCACTTTCCCCACAGCCCCCCTTGGGGGGCATGGGGGGGAAAAAGATCAAGCGGCGTTCAACACAACCCTGTGCTCCCAGACACTGCGACAGACGCTCCCAAGACGCTTCGAAGGACTCCATATTGTTATACATGTAATGTGAGAGAGCCAAAGGTTGTGCAAGGTCTCCCCGAATTAACTAGTAAACGGGGTTTATATGGACCTGCTTGAATTCAACACCCATTCATTCATCGTCAAGATCTGGCTCGAAGAACCTGCCGAGGGCAACCGCCGTGGGATGTGGCGCGGTCATATCACCCATGTGCCCAGCGGCGAGCGATGCTACTTGAAAAGCCTGTGGCAGATCGTGGCTTTCATCGCCCCTTACCTGATCGCGATGGGTGTCAAGCTCAATATTGTCTTGCGCGTGCAGGATTGGTTGAATCGCCGAGGACAAGACCAAATCGGTGACCAACAACCGTCGAGCGGATGTATCGACAGGAAAGGTTATCCAGTCGATTGAATGGTTTGCTGGATAGCAAGGAGGGAGATTATTGCAGAATGGATAAATGCTAACGACTGAAGGACCGGACCTTCGAAACCGTCTATTTATTACATAAGAGGAGGAACAACAATGTTTACCCACCTAAAGATCTGGCTGGCCACCCATGAAAAAGGGCAGGACCTGTCCGAGTACGCCCTACTTATTGGTCTGATCGCGCTGGTCGTCGTTGGCGCTGTGACCTTACTCGGGGGCGATATCGCACAAGTCTTTACCGACATTGGGACCTCGGTGTCCGGTTGGGGCCCCTTCGCCGGCCCGTAAACGAGTGGCCGCAAAAGGGGTATTACCTGGGGGATAGCCACCAAATTCCCCTAAGCTGGTGGCTATCCCCACCTTGGGCGATGATAAAGATCGACATTTTCGACAGGCTGGCGACCAAATCCATGAGCGCAGACACCAGGATGACCACTGCAATACACCGGACCAATCGCACAATCAACAACCGCGGACAGGAACTGATCGAATTGGCGATACTGCTCCCCCTGCTTCTGTTGATCTCTTTTGGCGTGCTTGATTTAGGACGCCTATACCACGCCGCCATCACTATCGCCAACGCCGCCCGCGAGGGAGCTCGCTATGGCACATTCTATCCATCAGACGTGAGCGGCATCATCGCCGCCACCGAAGCCGAAGCACAAGCCTCGAGCCTAGATCTGAGCACCAGCCTGATCAATGTAGGTTGCCCTGAGGGTTGCGGCAGCGGTCTGCCCATTCGGGTGACCGTGCGCTACGATTTTCGCCTCATAATGGGCCTGGTCTTTCCTGATCCAAATCTCCAGCTTATTCGGTTCGCTGAGATGATGGTGCCGTGATGATCGCTCATCGATCACGCCAACGCGGGCAAGAATTGGTTGAGTACGCAATAACCCTTCCCCTTTTTCTGCTTCTAGTGATGGGCATCCTGGATATGGGTCGGGCGACCTACTATTACAGCGCGATCCACAATTCAGCCCGCGAAGGCGCTCGCTATGGCATCATCCATCCTGAGGACGTGACTGGGATTGAGACCGTCGTGCTCACCAAAGCCGTCGGATTGGATCCCGCCTTCCTGACCGTCACCACCGTCTTGCCCGATGAGGGCACGATACGGGTCACCGTGACTTTTCAATTTCGACCGATCACACCCATCGTTGGCGCTCTTCTCGGCTCGAATGAAGTGACCTTAGGTAGCCAGGCAACCATGCGGATTGAGGGGTAGCGGAATTGTTGAATGATGAACCAAGACCTACAGACGATGCCACTTTGCTCAACCGAGGAGTTCGGGATATGAAATTCCCTAACCACCTTTCACCGCGCGGACAAAGCATGGTCACCGTGGCGATCTTGTTGTTCGTCTTCATCGGCATGCTGGCGTTGGTGCTTGACGGTGGTTATGCCTACCTGCAACGCCGTGCCGCCCAAACCGCGGCCGATGCCGGCGCATTGGCCGGTGCCCGTGAGTACTGCCTGGTGGACGATGTCAACCTGGCGATCAATACCGCGCTCGAGTACGCCATCAATCGAAACACTGCCATCGAAGCCGAAGCCTCGATTGATGCCGATGGCATCGTCACCGTCCAGACCCACATCCCATTTACCACTTTCTTTGGCCAGTTGCTCGGCCAGCCCACTATAACCTCATCCGCCATCGCTGCCGCCGGGTGCTTCGTACCTGGGGCTGCCGTCGGTATCCTGCCGGTCGCCTGGAACTGCTCCCCACCCATCGAAGGCTTTCCATCCCACAGCAAGGATTGCAGCATCTTATTCGACAAACTATATGTCATCATGGATTCAAAAACATCAGAGAAGGACTTCTACTGCCAGGACCCCCCGAACTCGGGGTTACCCGAAGGCACCCTTGACTGCGATTACGATGATGATGGCTTGGACGACTTGATCGCCGGGGGCGACCGCAGTTGGCTGGACCTCAACGGAGGTGGAGGTGGTAGTAGTGAGTTGGTGGATTGGATCAACGGTGGATTTGACGGCATAACCAAGATTCACACCTGGTACGGCGGGCAATCCGGCGTGGCTACTGATGTCTTTCAGGCTGCCGCCGGCCGGGTAGGTGACTATGTTTTATTCCCGGTATTCGACGCCTACTGCGACCAACCTGGCGCGTTGCCCGAGTACTCCTGCCCTGATCTCTACCACTCCATCGACACCACCGTCCCTAGCGGAGGCGCTTCAACCCTTTATTATCACGTCATCAGTTTTGCTTACTTCCGTATCACCTGTGTCGATGCACCCCCTTATGGACCATGCCCGGGTCATGAAGCAGCCGGGCTTCCCAATCAAGTAAAGACAATCGAGGGCTATTTTGTCAAAAAAATCCCGCCTGGCTTATCTGGTAAACCGGGAGGTGGTAAGGACGCCGGAGCCTATACGCTGTACTTAATCCAGTGAGGTTGCGAATGTATAAATCGCATCACTTAAAGGAGTGACAAGTTGAGCCGACGCACAGGATTGATCGTGGCACTGATAGGAATCGCCGCCGTAGTGGTGGGCGCTTTTATCTTCTCAAGGATCGCAGGACGGAGCATAGCCCCACTACCACAGCCTACCCCCCTACCACCAAGAACGGAGACCGTGCTTGTCACCACCCATGACATCCCCCTCCGGGCATTGCTAAAAGCCCAAGATATGACGTTGGTGGAGGTACCGGTTGAGCTCGCTCCACCAAATGCCCTACACGAGATCAGCCAGGCTCTCGATCGGATCACCAAAATCCCGCTCGTAACCGGTGAAATCGTGATGGAGCATCATCTGGCTGATCCAACCAACATCAAACAGGACCTGGCTTTCATCATCGGCGACGATCAGGTACTCATGGCCTTCCCAGCCACCGATCTGATGAGCCAGATTAACATGCTCCAACCGGGTGACATCGTCGACATTCTGGTCTCCATCGAACAGCCGGTTTTGCCTGGTCAGATCGGATCAGTAAACCTGTTTGCCGAAGAGGGAAAAGTAGAGCAGGAGCTGTTCACCTTCAATGCCCTCCAACGGATTGAAATTTCGGCGGTGGTGGTCGAGATCATTCCCACACGTCAGACAGGTTCAACCACGTCAAGGACTGCGAGTACTGGTCTGGCTGAGGCTGAGGCCACACCCCAACCCACACCCACGCCCCAACCATCGCAGATCGAACCACAAGCGATCCTGATGGCGCTCTCGCCTCAGGATGCGCTGGTGCTCAAACACCTTAAAGATGCTGGAGGGATTATCGACATCGTGTTACGCGCCCCAACCTCGGACCAGCTGTTCGAGCTCAGCCCGGTGATGTCGGAGTACCTCAAAGATCGTTATGAACTGGTGATATCACGCTAACGGCTTGCCCCACACCAGGGTTGATAGCCGACGAAGGTCATGGAAAGGAAGTGGAAAATGTCCGATACAAGCAACCCCATCACAGTAGTGGCCATCGCCGATGACCAACCCACTCAACAGCAGATCACCTCCGCCCTCAGCTCACAACAGGGGTTCCAGCTGGTGGCAGTGTTGGACAACCTGGAAAATGTGACCCAGGAAATACCCTCTCTGCAGCCACAGATCATCATACTAGATCATCAGGTTGATGAGCAATCCACCCTGGATACCATCGACGAGCTTGCTTTTAAGTTTCCTGATATCGCCACCGTGGCCATCATCCCTATCAATGACCCGCTGCAAGCTCAGCAGGTGATGTTAGCTGGTGTGCGGGGGTTTCTCCTTCAACCCTTCACCCAGGTGAATCTACTGAGCACACTCAGACGTGTGCGCGATCTGGAGGCTCGTCGCCAGCAGTCCCGGGCAGCGGCCGCCGATGCCGCCGAGCGAACAGAACCTCTACGGATCTTGACCTTCTATAGCCCACGAGGCGGTGTGGGTTGCTCGACCCTGGCGGTTAACTTGGCCGTGGCATTGTACGAAACGTTCGAAGATCGGGTTCTGCTCATGGAGGGAAAGCTGCTCTTTGGTCACCTGGGCCTGATGCTCAATATTCGCCCCCAAAACACCATTGCTGACCTCATCCCTCACGCCGGCACACTGGACACCTCACTGGTTGGTGAGGTGGTAGTTGAGCATGTCACCGGCATCCACGTACTGCTTAGCCCAACCGATGTGCAAGTCGCACAGGGCATCCGTCCGGACGACTTGTTCAATGTCTTGAGATGCGTGCGAAAAATGTATGACTTCATCGTGATTGACGCCGGTAGCTATCTCAACGAGAACGCCGTGACCCTCATGGATGCCGCTGACCGGGTCATGCTGGTCACCACCCCTGATCTAGGCGCGTTGCATGATACCAGCCGTTTTATCCATCTCAGCCGATCGCTGGCTTATCCGGCCGGGAAATTGCTCACCATTCTCAATCGGGCCGGTATGCCGGCTGGAGTGAAGACCAAAGACATCAACGCTGCCCTGCACCATGACTTGTATGCTCAAATCCCAGATGACACTTCAAACGTCACCCGCAGCCTGAACCGCGGGGTCCCCCTGGTTTTCAGGTATCCCCGCAGCCCAGCCAGCCGTGCCATCAAGCAATTAGCATTGTCGTTGTCCAACATCGGCGTGGAAGAGCCAACCAAATCATTGGCGAGCCTGATCTCACTGGCCGCTAGAGTTCGAGGACGATTAGCATCCGCTCGGGTTGGGTAGGAGATAACCGATCAGAGTTGAGTAAGACGACATCAATGTGAGGTAGACAACAACATGTATTCCGAGTTTCCAGCACTTACCGCCATTGGAATATTCGTCCTGCTGGCCATTGGATTATCTCTTTTGGGTTTGACCCGCGCGCTTGCGGCCGACGACGGGATGCACGATCGCATTCACACTTATGCAGTCATCCACCAGGATGTGCCTCGCCGAGAACGCGGTCGCCGACGAGCTCGACTAGCACGCCTTCGGATACGACTGAACGCAATGCTCTCCTCATTTAGCTCCGAGAAGGTGAGCATGCAGCTCATACAGGCCAACCTGCACGTCAGCGTGACCGAATTCATCCTGATGCGTATAGGGTTGGCGTTAACCAGCCTGATATTGGGCTGGCTGGTCTCCCAATCCTTGCTCCCGGGCTTGGGCTTGGCGATGATCGCCTACCTGATCCCGGAATTATATCTACGGCGACTTATCAGCCGGCGGCATATCCAATTTGAGAAACAACTCATAGACGTACTGGTGCTGATAAACGGAGCCGTTCGGGCTGGCTTCAGTCTGCTGCAAGCCTTGGAAATTGTGATGCGCGAAATGAAGCCCCCCGCTTCCGAGGAGTTCAAACGAGTGGTGCACGAGGTAGGCTTGGGCTTGGCTCTTCCCCAAGCTCTGGCAAACCTCGCCACTCGGATGCAGAACGACGACCTGAACCTGATGGTAACTTCGATCGAAATCCATTACCAAGTGGGCGGCAATCTGGCGACTATGCTATCCGCGGTCACCGAGACAATACGCGAGCGCATACGACTGTTCGGTGAGGTCCGGGTGATCACCACCCAGCAACGCTACACGGGCTATCTGTTATCGGTCCTGCCGTTTATCATCGGAGCCTTATTGTTCATCATGAATCCAGAATACATGATCCAGCTGTTTAATCCAGGTCCATATCTATGTATTCCATTTGGCGCCATCATCGGCATCATTCTGGGTCATTTCGCTATCCAGCGTATTGCAAGAATCGAGATCTAATTGAAATTATGTTAACCGATGTTCATTTCATGTCCGTATTAGAAACAGGAAACGGTTGAATGCAACCAATTTTAATATCTCTCGCCGGTTTCGCTCTGTTTATAGCAGGTTTGGCATTTTTCCTGTTCGGCCTTCAAGCGTTCTCAGCCAGCGAACTGTCTCAGCGCCTCCACGAGTACGTAATCCAGCAAACAGAGTGGCCAAAAAATCGGACCCCATCATTCACATCTCGCAGGTCCGAACTTGCCGGATCGTTCCGAATACGCATCATTTCACCCTTGTTCAAGAAGCTCGGCCGACTCCTGGGACAGCTTACACCTGGTCGATTGTCTACCAATCTAGAGCGCCGGTTGGCCCTCGCTGGTAACCCAATGGGCTTAGGACCCCGGGAGTTTTATGGCATTCGGTTCGTTTTCACCCTGATCGGTATTTGGCTGGCTTTCAAGATCCTACAGGGAGAGTTCTTCCAACTGGGCTCTTCCACCGGAAGCATCGCTGTTTCTACGGCAAAACTGGCGGGTGGTGCCTATGCGACGACACCCCCGATCAACCTGACCAACTTATTGATGAGCATCCTAGCTCTTATTGTGGTTTCCAATCTCCCGAAAACCTGGCTGAAGCGAAAGGTGCGCGCCAGAAGAAACGCGATACGCAAGGGTTTGCCCGACGCACTAGATATGCTTAGTGTGTGCGCGGACGCGGGGTTGGGCTTCGATCAATCCCTACAACGAGTGAGCGAACACTGGAAGACCTCACTCGGTACTGAGTTTGGTCGGGTGGTAGCTGAAATGTCAATGGGCGTGCCCCGCCGGACAGCGCTGAGCAACTTATCCGACCGGGCGGATGTGACCGAGCTGTCGAGCTTCGTGGCGGTCATCCTCCAGTCCGATCAATTGGGAATGAGCATCACCGACACCTTACAAGCCCAGGCAAAGCAAATGCGAATTGAGAGACGTTTTCGAGCTCAAGAACTGGCCCGTAAAATGCCGCTTAAGATGCTCTTCCCCCTTATGCTGCTGATTTTTCCAGCGATGCTAGCCGTGATACTGGGACCAATGATCCCGGTAATGGTTGAACTATTCGCAACACTTGGGAGCACTACTCGGTGAATTCTCGCGATGTGGGAACGCAAAGGAGTACGTATGTCTGCTAACACTGCTGACACACTTCTGAACCATCCCCGATATCAAATGGCGCTTCATCACCTGCAAAAGGGGGAATGGAAATCGGGATTAGCCCAGGTGGAACACCTGATGGTTCAGTTCCCGCTTGTGCCTGAGCTACGTGCACTGCGCCAGGACTTTAAATTACGAGCCAAGTTTGACCAGGATGAGGTAAACGATCTGGCAATCGAAAGACGGCATCGACTTATAAAGTTTGTGACGCGGGTGGGGGTAGTTATCCTGGTCGTCGCTCTAACCTTCTGGGGTATACAAAAGTATTCCACTTGGCTGGGGGAACAGTTGGACCTTGCCCGGCAGAGGGTGGAACATGAAATCCAGATGGCTCAGCTAAACGCCAAATCGAGGGATTCCCAGGCCTTCTTGATGGCCGGTAGACCAGGCGAGGCGAAAGCATTACTCGATGAGATAGCCGCCACCAATCCTGAATTCCCTGGTCTGCAGCAATCCCTAGCACAAGCCGAAGCAGCTTCCTCGCTTGAAACGCTGTATAAAGAAGCGATGGGGCTCATCTATATAGATGATTGGCCAACTGCCAAGATGATCCTTGAGGACATTGTGGCACAAGAACCTAATTATCGGGATGTCTCAGCCCAACTGGCTAACATTGAGAAGCAAACTTTACTCAGCGATATCTTCGCCCAAGCCGAGGAGAATTTTCAAGCCGAGATATGGGACATGGCTGTCGCCGGATTTGAAAGCGTGCGGGCGCTCCATCCTGAGTATCGACCGGAGATGGTTGAGGAGCGCTTGTTCCACAGCTATGTGAACGCAGCCCGGACGATGCTCATAGATCAGGCTGACTCACTGCAAACCCTAAAGATCGCTGAAGGTTACTTTCGAAAGGCGTTGGCTTTAAGACCTCAGAATTCGGATATAAAGTCCGAACGAGAACTGGCGCGATTGTATCTAAAAGCACAACATGATTTCAACCTTGGTCGGTGGAGTGATGTAATTACTGACCTTGAGGTCGTCTATGCTGAAGATCCTGAGTACGCAACGGGCACTGCAAGGCAAACTCTGTACGATGCCTACGTAGCTCGAGGCAATAGCCATATGGTTAGTATGGAATACGACACAGCCCTGATCGATTATCAACGGGCGATAGCCCTTGTTGAGCAAGATCATCAGGCTGACCTGCGGATGTATGAAGCCCAATTGGAGGTTGCTGAAGCGCTAGGCGCACAAAGCGACTACGAGGCTGCAGTGATCCATTACAAAGCTGCAGTAGAGATCAGTGACCTAAAAGCGCGAGCCCTGCAACAGAATAACTACACCCTGGCAGCAACGCTTGAGGAAGCCGAGAGTTATGCCCGAGCGGCAAACTTTAGTTTGGCATTTGAGCGATATCGTTATGCCATAAGCATCACCGAAAAGGTTCAAGCCACCATCATCCATGTCGTGACATCCGAGGATTACCTTACCCTGTTAGCTTGCCGCTACGGTTCAACTGTCCGCGCAATTGTACTGGCAAACGACATCGTCGATCCAAACCTGATCATTAACGGAGAGGAATTGATCATCCCGGTGTTTCCATAGTCAGGGAAACTATGTGCGCTTTCTATTGAGATAGGGAAGGTTAATATGTTCACTAATCGTCCTGCATTTAATAACCGATCTACTGAAGCACTCACCGATGAGTTTTCGATGATTGCAGAAACGGCTACGCGAGTCGAGGGTCCTTCAGCAGATGTTTATTACATCCGTGATTCCGTTCAGCGAAAATTGCTGGCAGAAACCGAGGGTGAGGTCGAACTCAGCCACATCCCTCAAATGCGCCAGATGATCGAGACCTTTTTCAACCAAGTCCTGGCTGATGAAAACCTACTCTATACCCGCTCCGACCGAGCCCAATTATTGGATTGGGTCCTAGCGGATATCCTTGGCTATGGACCACTTGAGCCGTTACTCATGGATGACACTATTACCGAAGTGATGGTGAATGGCCCTGGAAAAGTTTATATCGAGCGACGAGGTTTGATCGAGAAGACCGATATTACCTTCGAAAACGAAGATCATCTAAGACGGGTCATCGACCGGATTGTATCCCCTTTGGGTCGGCGTGTGGATGAATCCTCACCAATGGTCGACGCCCGTCTACCCAACGGTTTTCGGGTGAACGTCACTATTCCACCCTTAGCGATTGACGGACCGTCGATCACAATCCGTAAATTCGCCCAATCACCATACACTGTGCAGGACCTGATCGCCAACGGCACCTTGACTTCACACCTGGCAGCTTTCCTGAAAGCATGCATCGAAGCGCGCATCAACATGGTCATTTCTGGCGGAACCGGAACGGGAAAGACTACCCTACTCAACGTGGTTACAGCTTTCATTCCAAGTCAGGAGCGTATTGTTACCATCGAAGACACAGCAGAGTTGAAAATAAAACAGGAGCATGTAGTCCGGTTGGAATACCGACCACCTAATGTCGAGGGCAAGGGTGAAGTTACTATCCGAAGGTTGTTGATCAACGCCTTGCGTATGCGACCCGATCGTATCATCGTGGGCGAAGCCCGTGGGGGCGAGGCACTGGACATGCTGCAGGCAATGAACACTGGCCATGATGGCTCGCTAACAACCATCCACTCTAACAGCCCGCGCGATACCCTACGCCGTATTGAGACAATGGTGCTAATGGCAGGAATGGAGCTTCCACTGCATGCTATTCGAGAACAAATCGCCTCCGCCATCGAATTGGTGGTTCATTTGGACCGCATGCGTGATGGAACACGAAAAGTGGTTAAAGTATCCGAGGTTCAAGGGATGGAGGGCAAGAGCGTTGTCATGCAGGATCTCTTCCTCTATAAACAGACCGGCATGCAATCTGGTCGGGTCATAGGATCGCTCAACTCCACCGGCCTGCGACCAAAATTCGTTGACAAATTCGCCGAAAACAACATCGAGCTTCCAGAGGAGGTATTTAGCTCCCCCGACAGCTCGATGTCATAATAGCCTCTAAGAAACGCCTATCGATTGACTTGCAATCAGACGAATTCCACCTCGTCACCCACCGATACTTGGTCTAAAAAATCAGGTGCGGTCTCAAGAACGTAGCGTGCGGGAGTCGGTGATGCATAATATGGCCGCCAGGGTTTCGCTAATTGTGCGCTCGTAACTCGTCCCTGGCTGTCGATCCAGACCGCAGCTATCGGGAAGAAGACGAAGAACATGTGGATGGAGGTGCTTTGGACACCCTCCTTTGGGTGAACCAGGATTAAGCCTTCTCCCGGCTTAAGGCGTCTGCGGAACTGAAGCCCCCTTAGTTTACAGAACCAACCATCACACCAGCGTGCTCCTGCTAAGAGGATTTCCCCAGTGCTTTTCCGAACGACGTTTACCGTTTTTTTCTCAGTCAACAGATCCCCTCCGAATGCTCTTCAGCCTTGAGAAAGTATACATTCTTGTCTTTATGTCTGCACCCAAAAATAAACAGAACTGGCTCTCCTCCAAAAATTACATATTTTGACTTAATTTCTTTACAATCGATGCCAATCCTATTATGGCGAATATCCATCCAACCTCTAAATAGCTGCAGAGGCGGCTCCTCGCGCAGCATCGTTCATCCCGCGAGCGGAGCGAGACGGGACCGTTCGTCCCGCGCCGTAGGTACCCGAAGGGTGCAGACCGCTCGTCCAGCTTGACTGGGCGGGATCGTTCATCCCGCGAGCGGAGCGAGACGGGGCCGATCATCCAGTCGTTCATCCAGCTCGATCGTTCATCCCGCGAGCAGAGTGAGACGGGACTGGGCTCGACTGGACTGGATCCCGTAGCCCTTCGACGGAGCCTGTCCTGAGCTTGACGAAGGGCTCAGGACCTTCGGCGAAGCGGAGTGGGCATGCCGCCGTTTGAACGGGCGTGGGAGCCCGGTCTGCTGCTTTGGGGGTTATGCTTATGAATACATCCATCCCACCTCTAAATAGCTGCCGAGGCGGCTCCTCGCGCAGCATCGTTCATCCCGCGAGCGGAGCGAGACGGGACCGTTCGTCCCGCGCCGTAGGTACCCGAAGGGTGCAGACCGCTCGTCCAGCTTGACTGGGCGGGATCGTTCATCCCGCGAGCAAAGCGAGATCGTTCATCAAGCTTGACTTGACGGGACTGGACTGAACCCCGTAGCCCTTCGATCTTTGCCAAAGGTCCCGAGCTGTGTCGAGGGGTTCAAAATCTTCGGCAAAGCGGAGGGGTTTCGTGGACTTCAAAACTTTTTTTATAATATATGAAGTCGGCGAAGGCCGACTTTGCAGTTTGTTGCTGCGGTTTTAACCGCCGGCATAGCGCGACTATACAATCTGTAGGTGCAGTTTTAACTGCCACATTCGTGGACTATGCTTGGCGCCGAATAAATATAAGATAAGGCAATTCCACTCAACCAACGCGGCAAAACTGAAGGGGAAAAACCATGCGTACTCCATACACTCAGCTCTATGTGCATCTAACCTGGTCTACTTGGCATCCATCCCCCTCCGCGTCATACTTACCCCGAGGATACAACCATGCCCAACGATGAACTCCCCTTCCACTCCCGCCGCTCACCAGTGCTCGGCCGGCGAGGGATGGTGGCTACCTCTCAGCCTCTGGCTGCCCAAGCTGGTATCCAGATCCTGAACCAGGGTGGCTCTGCTGCTGATGCCGCGGTCGCCACTGCCGCCGCCCTCAACGTGACCGAACCGACTTCGACTGGCCTCGGCGGCGACTGCTTCGCCCTTTATTACCAAGCCAACACGCAACAGGTGACCGCCCTCAACGGCTCCGGTCGCGCCCCGGCCGGCCTTTCGCTCGACCTGCTACGCCGTCAGGGCTTCAGCCAATCGCTGCCTCCCTTCCACGCTCACACGGTCACCATCCCCGGCGCCTGCGCCGGCTGGTGTGACCTCCACACCCGTTACGGGAAGTTGCCCCTGGCAAATATCCTGGCACCGGCCATCCTACTGGCGGAGCAGGGGTTCCCCGTCGCCCCGGTCACCGCATACTCCTGGGCGCGCGGCGTTGAGCAGCAATTATCTTCAGCTCCTGGTGGGATAGAACTTACCCTCGACGGCCGAGCGCCACGACCCGGCGAGATCTTCCGCAACCCTGGTCTTGCACGCACACTACATGCGGTTGCCGAAGGAGGTGCGGTTGCCTTCTATCAAGGCCAGATCGCCGCGGCGATTGCCGAGGTCGTCCAGGGAGCCGGAGGCGTCCTCACTGAGGTCGACCTGGCCACCCACCACAGCACCTGGGACGAGCCGATCTCTACTACCTACCGCGGCCTGCACATCTGGGAGTGCCCGCCCAACGGTCAGGGGTTGACCGCCCTGCTGGCGCTCAACATCCTGGAGCATTACGACCTGGCGAAAATGCCAGCCCTGGGCGCCAAACGCCTGCACCTGATCATCGAGGCGCTGCGGTTGGCTTTCGCCGACACCCGCTGGTACGTCGCCGACCCGGCTTTCAACCCGGCTCCGCTGGAGGGACTACTCTCCAAGGATTACGCTTCGGAACGCCGGCGCTTGATAGATCCTCGGCGAGCCACCCTCGACCGTCAGCATGGCTCCCCAGTCGCCGGATCAGATACCATCTACTTGACAGTGATCGACGAACATGGGGACGCCTGCTCGTTTATCAACAGCAACTACATGGGATTCGGCACCGGCATCGTGCCCAAGGGCTGGGGCTTCACCTTGCAGAATCGCGGCCACGGTTTCAGCCTCGACCCCGCCCACCCCAACGCCCTCGCTCCCGGCAAACGCCCCTATCACACGATCATCCCCGCCCTAGCCACCCACGAAGACGGTTCCCTCTATGCTAGTTTCGGCGTGATGGGTGGTTTCATGCAGCCGCAGGGACATGTCCAGGTCATGCTGGCTTTGCTCGACGACGAACTCGACCCCCAGGCCGCCCTCGATCGACCGCGAGTTTGCCTTACAGATGGGACCGCTGGGAGTAAAGTGGCCCTCGAAGAGGGTATCCCAAAGCGCACATTGACCCGGCTAGCTCAGATGGGCCATCCTGTCGAGTCGGTAAAAGGTCATGCGCGGGCTCTCTTCGGTCGCGGTCAGATCATCTTGCGAGATAGAGAGAGTGGCGTTCTGTGGGGAGGCAGCGACCCTCGCGCGGATGGTTGCGCGTTGGCGCAGGTATAGACCGTCACCCACCTCGTATACGATTATCCATATTACTGAATTGAACATAGAAGGCCCAGCCAATACGCAGAGGCTGAATTCACGCCGGAGTCTACCTTCGATGAAGTCACAATCACGCTCATCTTAAATGTCATTCCGAGACGCTTTACGCCGAGGAATCTCCAATGATGTAACTCTAGACTTCGATGAATCTCAGGAGATTCCTCAGTCGCCATTTCATGGCTCCCTCGGAATGACATTGATGCTGAATAATAGAGATTCCTCCCTATAGTCGGAATGACGTTAATGCGGATTAGATTAATCCGGAATTGACTCAAAAAATCCAGAACCCACATATTATGTAAACTTTCCACATAAATTGGAGGAGATCTTTATTTAAAAGAAACGTAACTACTCAGTCTGTCATTGCGAGGAACGAAGTGACGAAGCAATCTCCACCGTTGCTTACATGTTGAAGGCAGGAGATTGCTTCGCGGAGCCGAAGGTCCTGAGGTATCGAAGGGCTCGCAATGACATCCAAAAGTCGCTTCGTGAGTAGGCTTGCCTCTTTCCAGACGATACATGAGTAGTTACCACAATTGAAGGATTAAATATTCGAGGAGCTAAATCGTGAAAAAATGGAATGGGTGGGGACTCGAGGATGCGCCTCCAACCCCGTTAGCTCATGAGGTTATCCAGATTTTAAACACAATTTTTGGAGAATTACATCCTTCTCCTGACGCAACATTGAGGCAGGCGCTTGCTCGCGTCCCCTCTCCTAAAATAGATAATCACCTTTTGGTGACCACCGACCCTGAAGATCGTTTACGACACGCTCGTGGCCAGAGTTTACCAGATTGGGTTGCCCTACGTTCAGGGCGCATCAATGCTTTCCCGGATGGTGTTGCCTATCCTTCATCAGATGAAGAAGTCAAATCTCTACTGTCATACGCCTCCAAGGTTGGTGCTCGCCTCATCCCATATGGGGGTGGAACTAGCGTTTTAGGACAAATAAATGTCATCCCCGGCGATCAACCCGTTTTTACCGTCGATCTTCGCTGTATCAACCAGCTTTTGGATTTTGATGAAACCAGCTTGCTGGCAAGCTATGGGGCTGGTATCACTGGTCCACAAATTGAGGCTTCGCTCAATGTCCGTGGTTACACGATGGGACATTTCCCGCAATCATTCGAGTATTCCACTCTCGGTGGATGGATCGCCACTCGCTCTGTTGGTACTCAATGCTACCGGTACGGACGCATTGAAGATTTGTTTGGTGGGGGACACATCGAAACACCCATAGGCCAACTCGATATACCGATCTTTCCGGCTAGTTCAGCCGGGCCTGACCTGCGTGAACTCATCTTAGGATCGGAAGGCCGGTTGGGGATCATAACCCGGGCGACGGTGCGGGTATCTCCTCTGCCACAGAGAGAAAGCTTCCACGCCGCGTTTTTCCCTACCATCGGACATGGATTTGCTGCAATGCGTGAGATCATTCAAGCCCGGGTTCCAGTTTCTATGGTGCGCTTATCTGATAGCCAGGAAACGGAAAACAGCTTGGTTTTTACTGGACGGAAGTTATTAATTTCAGCGGCCCACAAAGGGATATTCGGAATTGGATCCGAACGCTGTCTGATGATATTTGGCGTCACTGGCGACTCCAAATCTACTCGTCTTGCCTACCGCCAGGCAAGTGCCATTTCACGGGCTCATGGAGGTTTTGTCGTCAGACACTTCATTGGCAACGAGTGGCATAAATCCCGCTTTAAATCCCCATACCTCCGCAACACCCTGTGGGATGTTGGCCTTGCTCTCGATACTCTGGAAACCGCATTGCCTTTTTCAAAAGCCATGGCTGCATTTGAAGGTATTAAGGATGCAATCCGAAGTACTGGGAGAGATATTGGTGAAGTTATCCTTGTTTTCGGACACTTTTCGCATGTGTACATGGATGGAACCAATCTCTATATAACCTATATATACCGGCGGTCGCAGGATCCCGATGAAACGTTGGAAAATTGGAAAAAGATGAAGTCTGCTGCCAGTGAAGTTATCCTAAAGCGCGGGGGCACGATCAGCCATCAACATGGTGTTGGCACGGATCACCTTCAATATCTCCCCGCTGAAAAGGGACCCGTTGGCATGCAAGCGTTGTCATCTATGTTGAAAACCTTTGACCCACAAGGGTTGCTCAATCCAGGAAAACTCATTGATAACTAATGCTACATGGAGACCTTTCCATCTTCAGGCTTGGGGTGTTACCGGGTCTGGAAAATGAGTGTGGTTCCTATGTTAGAATCCTTTATCAACGTTGATGACTACCGAATTAAAAAAAACCACTACAATCACTTTAGCTTCCGCCTCGCCCCGGCGGCGTAGTTTGCTGGAGATCACCGGATGGGAGGCGAATGTGTGTCCGGTTGAAATTGATGAGCGGCCATATCAAGACGAGTCGGCTGAGGCGCTGGCGGAGAGGTTAGCGTTGACCAAGGTAAGGGTTGCGGCTGCAAACTATAACCCGTTCGGTGTGGTCCTGGCTGCCGATACGGTCGTCGCCGACGGAGAACGTCTACTGGGAAAACCTACCGATAAGGCCGAGGCGAAACGCATGTTGTCTAGCTTGAAAGGGAGGAGTCATCGGGTCTTCACCACTCTTGCCCTTATCGATCAGCGAACCGGCCGGGAGGTGGTCGAGACCTGTGAGACTTTGGTTCCAATGCGCGATTACGAGATGAGTGAGGTTGAAACCTATATTGCCTCCGGCGCTCCGCTGGATAAGGCGGGCGGTTATGGGATCCAGGATGATGACTTCAGTCCGGTGGCTGTGGGTCAATTGCACGGCTGCTATACCAATGTGATGGGGTTGCCGCTATGCCATCTGGTGCGGGCTATACGCCGCCTGGGAGGATCACCACCAGTAAATGTCCCGCAAGCCTGCCAGGCACACATCGGCTATACCTGCACCGTTTACAATGACATCCTAAGGGAGCAAGCGTGAGACGACCCGCTATTATGATTTTTCTCAGCTTTGTGGTGGGCGCTTGTTCGTTCTTTGGCTCTGTTTCACCCACTCTGGAGACGACCCCTACACTGCCTGACCCGGTGTTGACGACCATCCCGGCGCCCAATCCGGATGATACAGCCCGACTTTTCCTAGACGCTTGGAAGGCTGGGGATTACCCTGCCATGTATGCCTTGCTTAGCCCACTGACCCAGGATGGACTGAGCCAGGAGATGTTCACTGCCCGTTATGATGAAATTAGGCGCTCTATCGCGCTGAACGACATCGATTACCAGATTATCTCATCACTGGTGATCAGCCCTCAGGAAGCCGAAGTCCGCTTCCGAGCAACTCTGCACAGCGCAGTGATTGGTGATATCACCGGTGAAAATCGGATGGACCTCAAGCGGGAGGAAGCTGGATGGACGGTAGCGTGGACGGATGCCACGATCCTGCCTGATTTAGCCGACGGTAATGGCTTACGTCTTTATCAATATGCGCCGACGCGGGCGAACATCTACGATCGTAACGGCTTGGCGTTGGCAGCTCAAACCAACGCTGTGGCGCTGGCTATTGTTCCCAACCGGATTGGCGAAGAAGGTGCAGAGGAAGTCATGCTCAACACGCTGCGCCGGTTGCTCGACGTAGCCTCGAATGACGACATCCGTTTCTTGTATGAGCCTTTCCGTGAGACGGACTTCTACATCCCCCTGGGCGAGGTGGCGTACGAGGACTTCCGGCTCGTCGAAGATGTACTCGGCTCCGTCGGTGGGGTACAGTGGCAGATGTATTCCACTCGTTATTATCCAGGTGGGGGCCTTACCCCGTATAGTGGGGGCTATGCACCTCACGCTGTTGGATATGTAAGCCAGGTCCGTGAGGAATTTTTGGAGGATTACCTGGAACGTGGTTATCTGCGAGATGAATATGTCGGTCAAATCGGACTCGAATTTGCCTATGAGACTGAGCTCCGGGGGAGACCAGGGGGTACACTCTACCTTACCGATTCCAACGGGCAGGATATCAGGCAATTGACTACCAAGGACTCGGAGCCGCCCTATGCCATCTACACCACACTCGACCGGGAGCTTCAGAACCATGTCCAGCAATCGATCGAGAATTTCGCCGGGGCGGTTGTTGTCCTCGAGCGCGATACCGGCGCCATTCTAGCGATAGCTTCCTCGCCTGGATTCGATCCCAACTTATTCGATACCGACAACCCCAATTTTAGCTACGGTCTGAGTGAATTGTCTGAGAATCCCCACCAAGCGTTGCTCAATCGAGCCACGCTCGGTCTCTATCCTGCGGGTTCGATCTTCAAAATCATCACCATGGCGGCGGCGCTCGAATCGGGTCACTACGAGCCGGACACCGTCTACAACTGTGGTTTGGAGTTCCGGGAGCTGCCTGGCTGGGTAGGGTACGACTGGCGATATGAGAAGGAGAGGCCCGCCGCGGGTGAGATCACCTTGATCCAAGGCTTGGAGAAATCGTGTAACCCCTATTTTTGGCATATAGGTCTTGACCTGTACAACGAGGGTCTAACGACAGCACTACCGGATATGGCTAAGGCGTTTGGACTAGGCCAGTTGACGGCGATCGAGATCGACGAGGCCCCCGGTCTGGTCCCAGATGCAGAGTGGAAATTGGATCAAATCGGTGAGGAATGGGCAGCCAGGGATGCAGTGCAATTAGCAATCGGCCAGAGCTACCTGCAGGTAACGCCGCTACAGGTGGCGCGCTTCGTCGCCGCGGTAGGCAACGGTGGTACGCTCTACCGCCCTCAGATTGTTCGTAGGGTCCAAAACGCAGAGGGCGAAGTGCTGCATGAGTTTCAGCCAGAGATTCAGGGCCAGCTCCCGGTGAGTTCTGATAATCTTGAAGCCATCCATCAAGCCATGGTGAATGTAGTCCGTGATCTCAATGCGACGGCCTATCGTCGCTTCTTGGGTCTCAACATCAACCTCGCTGGTAAAACCGGGACCGCATCCACCGGTGACTTCAGCGATCCGCATGCCTGGTTTGTGGGCTATACCTTCGAAGAACGCGACGACAAGCCAGACATTGTAGTTGTCGTACTGGTGGAGTACCAAGGTGAAGGCTCAGAGTGGGCAGCGCCGGTTTTCCGCCGCATTATTGAAGCTTATTTTAAGGGCCGTCCCCAGTCCCTCTACCCGTGGGAGTCCCGCATTCGTGTCCTTAAAACGCCGACCCCCACGCCGGGTCCTGAAGAGCCTGAGGTAGAAGGTACGCCTTCCCCATAGGAAATGACTGATACCGCGTTATATTCTGGCATGATCGTCCGAGCCCAATCCGGCTTCTTTGGCGTGGAGACGGGTGAAGGCTTGGTGGTGGCTCAACTACGTGGTCGACACACCCGTGGTCGACAAGAGACGGATGCGGCTGCTGTAGGTGACCTGGTAAAGGTTCGACTGCTTGAGGATGGTACCGGAGTGATCGAGGAGATTGAACCGCGCAGTCGGGTTCTATCACGACGGGCGCCCGGCCGACGCGAAGTCGAGCAGGTGATCGTGGCCAACCCCGACCAGGCGGTCTTTGTCTTTGCCTGTGCCGACCCGGCCCCCAACTTTCGTATGTTGGATCGTCTGCTGGTGGTTGCCGAGCGAGAGGGTATCCCAACCTTGATCTGCGCCAATAAAATTGACCTGGTGGTTCCTCGCAGCGCAAAGAGGGAGTTTGGCGAGTATGATCGATTAGGGTACCGGGTGATCTATACTTCAGCGTTGAAGGGTAAGGGTGTGCGCACCCTGATTAAACTGCTGAAGAACAAGCTGTCGGTACTCGCCGGCCCTTCCGGAGCCGGTAAGTCCAGCCTGCTGAACGCCATCCAGCCAGGGCTAGGATTACGGACCAAGGAAGTGAGTCGGGGGACACGGAAGGGACAGCATGTCACAGTGGTGCCTGAACTCTTACCACTGGATGTCGGCGGTTTCGTCGCTGACACACCCGGTCTCAAGGCTTTCGCACTTTGGGATATCGAGCCTGATGAATTGGATGCCTATTTTCCAGAGATGCGGACCCTGGTGTCGGAATGTGAATTCAGCGATTGTACTCATCTACACGAACCGGGTTGTGCTGTGATTGCGGCAGTTGAGAGGGGGCAGATCAGTCCGGAACGATACGACTCATACCACCGGATGCGACTGGGTGAAGCCGATTGACCTGTAGCTCCAATCGTGTAGGGGCTGTCCCAAAAGAGGCAGCCCAGAGATAGATTGCTTTAGTAATGATAAATAGTTATTAATGAACAGGTGGTAAAAGAAGAGAAACATCGAATTAATCCCATAACTCGTATTTATGCAAGAGAGCTACGACGTGGTCAGACACTGATCGAAGAGAGACTCTGGCGAGAACATCGATCGCGCCAACTTGCTGGAATGAAATTCCGACGCCAAACTCCAATTGGCAACTTTACTGTGGATTTCTATTGTGTTGATAAGAGGCTACTCCAACCCTCACCCCAACCCCGCTCCCTAAATGGGAGAGGGGGGATACCGTTCCCTCTCCCCCCTGGGGAGAGGGATAGGGTGAGGGGGTAATCTTCTGCTAAGCTACTCTGACCCTCACCCAAAAGGCTGCCTAAACCTTCCCTTTAGACAGCCACCCCATATATTCCCAGCCAGGTTCGGCATATCGTACCCCTACGCACAAGGATATGGCAAATAGAAAAGGCGCCGGTGAGGGCGCCCTTGTTTATGATGAGGCGTTCTCTCGCGGTTGTCATAGTGGCCGTAGGATTCGGTCCGCCCGCAAGCGTTTGAACCAGAGCGAGGCGCCGCGAGGCATCGACTCGATTGCGGCTTCCTGCCAGGCCCGCACGCCTAACCCCTGAATGGTTTGCGGGCGGTAGCCGACATCGCGCCAAGAGAGGCTATGTTGGGCTAGGTAGGGTGGAAGGAAGAGCAACGAGGCCTCGCTCTGTAACTCAATAGAGGCGGTCTCTACGGCATCCATCAAGGCAGGAATCGCCTGGTCAAAGGGCAACTCTTGTTCGAAATAGAGTTCATCGATTCGGGTGACCAGGTTTTCGACCTGCAATCCGGCTGTTCCAGCTAAGTGACCGTCACGCTCGATTAGCAAATAAGCCTTCTCGCCGAAGACAGCCATCACATCCTGGCGGGTCATCCGCCGTTTACCGCGTGTAATGCGGGTGATGAATTTGCCGATTTGCTCGGCGTCCCGAGGGGTGCCGCGACGCACGCTGAGTTGGCCAGGAAGTACGGCGGCTGGCGCGGGCAGGAGGGGCTCCTCGGGCTTGGGCAACTTGGCCCAAGCATCTTGTACTTGCTCCCAGGTGTTCTCGAATGATCCGTCGTTGTGTATGATGACTTTAGCAGCTCGAAGCTTGAGCGCCTGAGGAGGCTGGGACGTGATGCGCTGTCGAGCGGCAGCTTCCGGCATATTGCGTTTATGCATCAGTCGAGAGATTTGTAGCTCGTTAGGAGCGTCGACGACCCAGATAGTGTCGCAGCCGGCAGCGAGATCGGTTTCGAGTAGTTTAATAGCTTCTACCGCGACTAGGCTTTGAGGTGCCCGTCGAATGAGCAGATCTATGGCGTGGGTTACTAGTGGGTAAATGATGGTTTCTAGACGCTCCAATGCTTGGGGATCGGAGAACACAATCTTCGCCAAACGAGTGCGGTCAACCTGCCCCTGGTCATCAAGGATCCACTCTCCGAAGGTTTTGACCACCAGGGTGTAACCAGGCGCGCCCTTAGCCATTGCCCGATGCGCTAGGGCATCTGCGTCAATACCATATGCTCCCAGGTGCTCCAACATCTTACGCACCACGCTTTTCCCGGTGGCGATGTTGCCCGTCAACCCGATGACATATTTCCCTGGCCAGCGGCTCAAAGGTTCGTCTCCTTGTCCGATAATGCGATTTTGATTTTAACCTTATGCCTGTATGATGTCAAAGGTGACCTCAGCGCCGTGGCTGAACGTGGTACACCTGTTCGCCGACGGCTAGGAATAGATCGTTTGGAGGTCCAAGGGTTAAAGCGCTAATTTCTCCCTCAAACGGTTGCATGGCCATGTATTGACCCTGGTAAACTAGGCGCATGCTGTAGTGAAAGACGCTATTGCTGAACGTATCTAAGAAGAAGAGGGATGGCTCGGGGGGCGCAGAATATGCCATCTCCACCGGAACAGCGCTTGGGATGTGGGTTGTCGCCTCATATCCAGGACGGTCGTCTTGAAAGCGAAGGTCATCGTCACACTCCACCCGGATACGACGGCTGTCCCCTGAGGCGGGTTCATACTTGCGGCGACAGCGATCGAGCCGACCATCGGCATACAGGATGAACAACTCATCCTGGGCCATCGCCAGGTCGATGGCGCCACTCAACTTGCGCACATCTTCGACAAAGAACAAGCTGGGGTTGCCGCTGAATAAGCCGCCGGTGGCGTCGTAGATATAGACGGCATTGGTCTCTGTATCCATCACATATAGATTTTCGCCGAAGACATCGATGGCTTGGATGCGCCCCCACCCTATGTCAGGTGGAGTGAGTTGAGCTTGGGCTGGTTGGCGATCAGGGGCGCAGTATAACAGGGTGCCATCTTGGTCGACGGCAACCATTCCCTCCACTCCGAGGGCTCCAGGCTGTGCTTGGATTACGATGTCCACCGGTATACCCATATCGGGAAAGCTATCCGGTCCGGTCAGGCATTCAAACGTTTTATCAATTTCATATCCCCGCTCCGGGGTGCCCCACGCGCGCCTCACGATCTGGTGAGCTGCATCCAGAACGTAGAGGTCTGTCGCTGAAGCGGCCAGCGCGGTAATGTGTGCTTCAGGTCCGAATCCGCCGCTGACCACGGAGCGGAAATCGAGGCGGATGATCAAATCGAGAGCGTCAAGGGCATCCTGAGCTAGCTGGCGCAGATCATCAGCCTCTTGGTTGTGACCATATGTTCCAGCCAGATCGAGTAAGTGGAGAGCCGTGTCCCAGTCACTTCGGGCCTCCTCCGGAATTGATTTCATCTGGGCTACTTGTACCGCGGCTGAAGCTTGATCCAGGTATGCCTGGAATTGCTCACGTTTTCCCCGACCGAAGTAGACAACCGCGGCGATGGTGACCACCAACAGAGGTACAGCCACGGCGGTGGTAGCCAGTAGTCCCGGGGAAGAGGTCCTGGCCAATGAGGGTTCAGCCAATCCGGGCGCCATGCGCGTGATCATGCGTGATACGGCGTGGGTGGCTGAGGCGAACCATGTTCTGATTGTGTGCTTGACGGTGTTCAACAACTCGCTAGTGGAGGTAAGTGCACGCTGGGCGACATCACCAGACGGTCTGCGCCGTGCCCGGCTGGCGATCTGCGCGGTGCGGCGGGTTTCGGTCGGTGATGGACGACGTGCAGCAGGCGCCTCCAACGGCGTCGTTGCTTCACCGTAGGGTACTATGCGCACCAGTAATCCGGTTAAATCATGGCTGCTAGCAGCTCCTAAGCGGTCCACCGCCTGTACCGGATCGAGAGAGGAAAGCCCTGAGAGGGTCGCGTCTGACCAGACAGGGGGTGGGGAGGTGGTCAGGATCAGTAAATCGCCCGGTTTTACTTCGAGATGATGGTAACGAATGTGGGGAGTGAGAGAGAGACCTAGAGGGCGTTTGGCAGACTCTTCGGAAGTCAGGCGTGTAACTTGACCGGGTCGTACGACGATGGCCTGTCCGATGCCGCATTGCGCCAGATATAGATTGCCCTCTCGGAGCACGCCGGTCATCATGTGACCTTGAAGGTGCATGTCCTCGTCTTCGCCCTTGTTGGTGTCAACTACGTGATCGTTGAATGCTGCTGCGGCTTCTCGCAGGGCATAGGTGACCGAGCCGGGTGTGCCATAGTAGGCCTGGGTAACAAGCCGCGCTAGGTGGTCTAGTAATCCTGGAGGGGTCGCCTGTTGGGGAACTAGGCAGAGGTTGACAAAGAGCATTTCACTGCGACGCCCCCTGGCTGCGCGGCGGGGAGCAGTCTGGGCAAGCGTGCCAGGTGGAGGGGTGATACGCGCTCCTCCGCCAGCGACATGTATTAAAGCGACATCGGCCTCAAGAGTGTGTACCATAATGTGTATTGTACAGAAATGTTAAATCGGCTGCAATGGAGGATGCAAGAAGCTTGCCTAGGCTGGTAGAATAGTTGATATACACGAATATTGGATGTGCAATGAAAATAACATTCGCCCGGGACACAGTCGAATTTAATGTGTTATCTGATGAGTGGAACGACCTCCTTGATCGGGCAGCGACTGATGTCCCCTTCCTGAAGCACGAATACTTAAGCAGTTGGTGGTCCACACTGGGGGGCGGGGAGTGGCATGCCGGTGAGTTGTGGATCGGGATTGGGCGGGATGATCGCCGGGCGTTGCTCGGCTTGGCCCCCCTCTTCCTGACTCAAACGAAGGAGGGGAAAGCGGGTTTGATGTTTGTGGGAAGTGTTGAAATTTCTGACTACCTCGATCTGATCGTGTCGTCGGAGAACGTCGAGCCCTTCGTCGAAGGGCTAATGGCCGCCCTTGAGGCGGAGGGTCCTGAGGACTGGCAGGTGCTCGACTTATACAACATCCCAGAAGGATCGCCGAGTTTGCCGGCGTTGGAGGGTTCAGCCAATCGACGGGGGTGGGATATCAAGCGGGAGCGATTGCAGCCTTGCCCGGTGATTGTGTTCGATGGAACCTGGGAGGACTATCTAGCCAAGCTGGTTAAAAAGCAACGGCATGAACTGCGGCGAAAGATGCGTCGGGCTGCTCAATATCCAGGGGGCGTCAAATGGAGAATCGTCGGACCAGAGGAGGATGTTGAGACAGCGACGGAGGCTTTCATGAAACTGATGGCTACAGATCCTCGGAAATTTGAGTTCTTGACCCCGAAAATGTGCTCGCAGTTTCGACGCTTGATACAGGCGGCGCATGAGAATGGCTGGCTTCACATCTCCTTTCTTGAAGTAGGTGGTAAGCAGGCGGCCGCTTATCTAAGCTTCGATTATGGTGGACGGTTATGGTTGTATAACTCTGGCATAAATCCGGCTTACCAATCCCTCTCACCGGGCTTGGTTTTACTGAGCCACCAGATTCAATGGGCGATTAAACAAGGTCGGCGGGAGTTTGATTTTCTTCGAGGTGACGAGGTGTACAAATACCGGATGGGGGGTGTCGACCGATATATAACCCGGTTAACGATCACCCGGTAAGAGCAGCTATTTTGTAATTTGACTCCCGCATGAGCCTTTGGCTGATCCTGACCGGGATGTGAGGGGTATGTTGAGTGTACCGGTCTTCCTAAGTTTTACCGGTTCAGGCCTAGCGTATGAGCTCTACTCCGATGCGCTCTAAGGCTCGGAGGCAATTTTTATAAGCCGGCTCTAAAGTATCTAAAGGAAGCTGTTACCCTCCCAGTTTGTTAGTGGTAGGCTTGGTTTTAAATAACGCCGGCGGGGTTGAGCTGGCAATAACATGGAGACCGACAGTAACGTGAGAAGACTCTGGACCTACGCTGGTCTGACCTTGACGGTAATCTTCTGGGGGGCATCCTTTGTAGCCACCAAGATCATCCTGCTCGAACTTACCCCGGCGACGATTATCGTAATCCGATTCGGAGTGGGCTTTATAGTGCTGCTTGTCACGGTGGGATTGCGGCGTGAAATCCGGCCAGTGCATCGCCAGAAGCTTCCCTTTCTGGCCCTGCTCGGATTTCTCGGGATTACTTTTCATCAATGGCTTCAGGTTACCGGGCTTAAGACTACGGCTGCCACGATTACCGCATGGATTGTGGCTACGATACCGGTGTTGGTCGCTCTATTGGGCTGGGTGATCCTCGGTGAGCGATTGACCAAGCAACGAGTGGCTGGCATTGCCCTGGCAGCTGGTGGGGCGGTGACCGTGGTCAGTGGAGGGGATCTGCTCGCGCTAACCTCAGGACGGGTGGGAACGGTGGGCGATATCATGATTGCAATCAGTGCGATCAACTGGGCAGTCTTCACCGTACTGAGCAAACGCGCCCTTGGAGTGCAAAGATCAGATCTCTATGAAGATGCTGCCGACAATGGATCTCCGGTCACGGCAATGCTCTACGTAATGGGGTTTGGTTTAGCCTTCAGCTTGCCCTGGGCGTTGGTTGATGGTGGGTGGCGAGCCTTGGCTACTATTAGTGAACAAGGATGGTGGGCGCTGATTTTCCTGGGAGTAGCATGTTCAGGTCTGGCTTACCTTTTCTGGTACAAAGCTCTGGATGTGATGCCCGCCACCCAGGCAGGGGTGTTTCTTTACCTCGAACCTTTGGTCACTGCGGCGCTGGCGGGTCCGCTGCTTGGAGAGGCGACGACAACTATAACTGTGCTGGGTGGAGCAGCGATATTGTTGGGCGTGTGGTGGGTGAATCAGGGTTAGGGACTAGAGGTGCTGGTTGGAGCGACGGTCGGTAATGGGAAGGGGGTTGAGCTAGCTCCAGGCATGGGTGTAACGGTTAGCGTCGGGGGTTGCGGGTAGGTTTTGGTGGGAGTTGGCGTCGTCAGTGAGGAGGGGGTGATCGTCGAGGTTAAGTCGATAGCGGGTGCGACGGCTGCAGTATGTGTGCTGCTAGAAGTAGGGGTGACAGACGACCAGGGCCACAGGTCAAACCACCACCCCGAGGCCAAGGGCAACATCGTCAGGCAGATCAACCCCACGCTGCCAGCGAAAGTTATCAAGATCCAAGCCGCGCGGCGACTCAGCGTCGTTCGTCGTGGTAGTTTAAGAGCAGTCAGGAGAACGACGGTGATATTGTCGTGCCCGCCACGAGCTCGCGCTAAATCGACGAGGGAGATAACCGCATCCCTGGGAGACTGCTCATGCAGCGCTTTCAAAATCTCATCCTTTTCCACAAGATCAGTCAAACCATCAGTGCAGAGTAGAACCTGATCGCCTGGTCGAAGGCGAAGACCCTGATTGGTTTCAGAATGGGCATCGCTTTCATCCGCCTTTAGGCGAAGGCGCATGTCAGGTTTGGGTGGGTCACGACTGCCAATGTAACGGCGCAGCACATGGGCTTGGGGATGGTCTCGTGCTTCGTCCGGGGTAATGATGTTGTAATCGATAGCTTCCTGAATCCAGGTGTGGTCGATGGTGATCTGGTGCAAGCGCCCCTCGCGCAATAGGTAGATGCGGCTGTCCCCGGCGGAAGTGGTGTAAAGCCGCGGTCCAATAATCCAGGCCACCGCCACGGTTGAGCCCATGCCCTCCCGTTCTGGTATTTCCTGTGAGGCTTGCAAAACAACATGACCCGCATCCATAACGGCATCTCGGAGTTGAGAAACGGGATCGCTGACAGTGGAGGTGGTCAAGTTATTGACGATAGTATCGACCGTGATTTGAGCAGCAACCTCACCGGCTTTGTGCCCTCCAATGCCATCGGCGACAACCGCTAGTAGCATGGGTCTATCGTCGTCTTTAACATGGTAGCTTCTTACCAGATATCGATCCTCGTTATGAGTACGCACCTCGCCGGGATGGCTCAACTCTGCCACCATTATGTGTGGAGTTTTACCACTCATCACGTCGCGCTCTCCTGGTTAGTCGGTGTGGATGGCTGAGCGTCGTTCGTCGGCCGGATGCGCACTTCCGGTGGCGGCGGGGGAGTGGGCAGCCGGAAGCGAAAAGCTTCCCGACCGATGTGGACCAGATCTCCATGTCTGAGCTTTCGTCCCTCGATTGGTACCAACTCATAGTTGACCCATGTTCCGGCGACCGATCCCTGATCCCTCAACAGATATCCACCAGCCGCCTGTCGGGTTAGGCGAGCGTGCATCGCGTCAACAGATGGGTCATCAAGTGGGTAAGGTGTTAAAGAGGGATCGCTCCCGAGGATGAAATCAGTGCCGGTTAGCGGGACAGCTTCCATTTCTGCTCCGTGGGCGTCAATTGGTATCAGATAAGCTTCTGCAACCAGATCATCGGTTCGGCGTCTCAGGCCAGCACGCTTGAGAGGGCTCTTTGTCCGGTTTGGCGCCTGGCTAGGAATGCCCGTGGAGGCCAAACGCTGTCGTCCCATGCTGATCAGGACTACAGCTAGAACTACTCCGGCGATAATCACAGCAAACGCAGCCAGTATCGAGCCGAGGGCTGGTTTCAGCGCTGCCAGCCCGCGCGGCGGGGTTAACACCTTGATTTCGACTGAGTGGGCGATAGACAAACCCTCCAAACCAAGAGAATCCTCAACGATGACCTGGATTGTATGAGTTTCAGTTTCTAGGTAGCCAGAGAGATCCCATTCGAATAAATCAAAGGGTGTTTCTGTGGGCTGGGCGAGCACCGCGCCATCAACGATGAATTGGCTGGAGGTGATTGCCCTTGGGTGCTTGTCGGGAAAGGTGATCAGCAGGCGTATTATTTGGGAGGTAGGAGGTATGTCGGCTAGGGTCAGGGTTGGGTCGTCCGTTTGGCGGACGATCTCATCTGGAGGCAGGATGAAGGTCACTTCAGGGGGGCG
Source organism: Anaerolineae bacterium (assembly GCA_030605795.1). Classification (GTDB taxonomy): domain Bacteria; phylum Chloroflexota; class Anaerolineae; order Anaerolineales; family E44-bin32; genus DUEZ01. The sequence goes on from JAUWHR010000052.1 coordinate 43,535, forward strand.
CACGTCGACCTCAAAGTTCTGGGAGTTAGAGAGCGCGTCCAGCTCATCTCCGGTAACCCGGATCTGGACCTGATGGGTTCCGGATGTGGCCGCGCACGAAGTATAGGTCAGTTGATACTGCGTCCTTTGAGCGAGGATTTGATCGGCCAGGTGGTTCAGCCCTTGGGAGAGATCAAACAGGAGGAGTTGACCCCCAGTGGCTTCAGCTAATTGACGTAGAGGCTCAGCTTCAGGTTGCTCAATCACCTCCGGTGGACCGACCAGTACAGGATAGAGGACGGTTCCGGTATCGTTTGCCCGGGTGATGATATTGGCTATGGGTAAATCGCGCGGCGTAAGGAGTAGAGAGGTGATGAAAATGAGATGGGTAGGCATTCCAGGTATGGGGGTCGGGTCGGTGGTGAAGTCAAGCGACCGTAATAGCAGGTCATAGCCGGAAATATTGTCTTCGAAGGTCGGTGTCAGATGATCGAGGGTGGAGGCAAGGTCGGCCGTAGACTTGCTGTGGGTCACCAAGGCTCCCTCCGCCGTCACCAGGCTCAAGTCATCGATCCCATACAGGATGGCTGTGGGTAATTGCCACCAATCAAGCAGCGCTTGTCGAATTAAATCAAAGCGTGTGCGGCCATGGGCGTCTCGCAACCTTAACCCCGATGTCGTGTTAATCACATAGACCTGTCGGGTCCCAACTTGCATCTCATTGATTGTAACGTCCGAGAGCGGGGACTCATCTTCGAGCACGCTGAAGCTGGATGGTGGCAGGCCAGGGATATATCGTCCATTGCTGTCAACTACAGCGACAAAGAGTGTAACCTGGGGAAACTGGTCGGTTGTTGGAGGGGATATGCGAACAGTAACTTGCACCTGGGCAGCGGCGGGGTAAATGATGAACCAGGCAGCCAGCAGGAGCCAAGTCAGGAACCGCCATCGTGCCCGTAGTTTCCCAAACATGGGCACATTGTAGCACGCGGTTGGAAGACGGGTAGCGAGAGTTTGCAATTAGTTTACAAATCGCGCGCAAATCTTTGATCTGATTGTAAGATGAAGTTAGCAGACAACAATAATGAAGGGGGGGGTAAATGATGATAATAGACAAGGACAATTTCCCAAGGAGTGTCTACCCATTGGTGGAGACATTTCCGCCAAGCCTCGAATCAAGCGAACGCCTAATCCGGGTGGTGTTGATGACCGGATTTATGGCCGTAATGGCGATTGAGATTTGGTTGCTTTTGCAGGCGCTGCAGCTCTGGATGTAAGCAGTTTCCTCGAGCGACACACCCATTTATTGCTAATGTCCCCCGATATGTTATAGGTCACTCCCATTCGATGGTAGCCGGAGGTTTGCTGGTAATGTCGTAGACCACACGGTTCACACCTGGCACTTCGTTAACGATACGGTTGCTTATACGCGCCAGAACGGGGAGCGGCAAGCGGGCCCAGTCGGCAGTCATGAAGTCGTCGGTGGTCACAGCCCGTACAGCCACCGTTTCGGCGTAAGTCCGCTGGTCACCCATTACGCCAACGGATTGTACTGGAAGTAGCACGGCGAAGGCCTGGGCGGTTTTGTCCCGTAGAAGCCCGGCGGTCTGCAGTTCATCAATCACAATCTTGTCTGCAACCCGCAGGCGTTTCAGCCTTTCGAGGGTGATTTCTCCGAGACATCGGACTGCCAGACCGGGGCCGGGGAAAGGTTGGCGCCAAACAAGGGATTCCGGCAAGCCCAAAGCGAGGCCGACGGCGCGCACCTCGTCTTTGAAAAGGTAGCGTAGCGGCTCGACTAGTTCAAAGTCGAGATCGGGGGGTAAACCGCCAACATTGTGATGGGTCTTGATCCGGGCTGCCACTCGACGATCGGGGGCGCTCGACTCGACTACATCTGGGTAGATAGTGCCCTGGACCAGGAAACGGGCCTGCCCTGCCTTGCGCGCTTGAGCTTCGAAAACCCGGATGAATTTTTCACCGATGATCCGTCGTTTGTCTTCTGGGTCAGTCACCCCGGACAAGGCGTCAAGAAAGGTTTCGGTGGCGTCTATGGCGATCAAGCGCGCCCCCAGGTTCTCGCCCAACGCCTGAACCACTGCCTCCGGTTCACCATGACGCAGCAACCCGGGATTTACAAATATGCAGGTCAACTGGTCCCCGACAGCCCGTTGTACTAAAGCCGCGGCGACAGAGGAATCCACCCCACCGCTCACTCCAGCGATTACTCGCTGATCACCAATTTGAACTTTCACTCGCTTGACTGTGTTCTCGACGATCGACTCGGGCGTCCATTCTAGTTGGGCATCGCAAATTTCAACCGCAAAGGTTCGCAGGATCTCGCCTCCGCCCGGGGTGTGGCTCACTTCTGGGTGGAACTGCAGCCCGTAGCGTTTGTGGAGGTTATCGCTGATGGCAGCGATGGGTGAATTCTCCGAACGGGCTGACACATGGAATCCGGGTGGTGGGATCTCAATCCGGTCCCCATGGGACATCCAGACGGGTTGTTTCCCGGCTGGGAGCAGTGGGTCCTCGGTGAGGACTTCAATCTCTGCCGGTCCGTACTCGGGTCGAGTCGAGGCGGCCACACGCCCCTCCAGGGCGTGTGTAAGGGCTTGCATACCGTAGCAGATGCCAAGGATGGGGAGGCCGGATTCGAGCACGTAATCCGGAACCGATGGAGCTCCCGTCTGGTAAATCGAAGCAGGCCCGCCCGACAGGATGAAACCTTTCGGTCGCAAGGCCAGTATCTGCTCGGCTGGTGCATCGTAAGGGAATAGCTCGCAGTACACGTGCGCCTCGCGCACGCGCCGGGCGATCAGTTGTGAGGTTTGTGAACCGAAATCAAGAATGGCGATTGTGTCCACGGAATTTCAGTCAGCGAACACGATCTTGCCGTTGCTCATGTCGGAGATCACCGCTAGGGATTCGATTTGGACGCCTAGGTCGGAAAGCATGTCGCGCCCTCCCTCGAAGCGTTTCTCGATCAGAGCGCCAATCCCCACGACGGTCGCTCCAGCCGCCTCGGCCAACCGCACCAGCCCCATGATTGTCTGGCCGGTGGCCAAGAAGTCGTCGATGATCAAGACCTTTTCTTCAGAGGAGAGGAATTCGGGAGAGACCATGAGTTCTACCATCCGGCCTTTGGTGTGAGAGGGTGTCAGGGTGAGGAAGATTTGATCTGGCATGGTGATCGGTTTATGTTTGCGAGCATAGACCACAGGCACACCCAGGTGCATTGAGGTTGTTAGGGCAGGTGCGATACCCGAGATCTCGGCGGTGAGCACCTTGGTGGCGCCGACCCGGGCGAAGCGACTGGCTAATTCACGCCCACAGGCCTCCATCAACACCGGGTCAACCTGATGGTTGACGAATCCATCGACCTTGAGGATGCCGTCCCCAAGGTTCTTGCCGTCGGTAAGGATACGTAGTTTAAGTTCATCCATGGTGGTGTTCCTACTTTCTTCGCAGATGTGTGGCTCATTGTACAACGGTGGTGGATGTCAGCCAAATCATAGGCGACAATTTCACCTCATCGCTAGACAGTCGAGAAATTAAACTTGACATAGAACGAATGTTCCGATAGAATACGAACAAGTGTGCGCCAAGGATGATATCGTGCTGATACCTCAGTGGGGTGCACGGGAAGAGCAAGGAGGCAACAATGGCGAAAGGCAAGCTTTCCGAGCGACAGCGCCGCATGCTGGAGTTTATCGAGAGATTTATCGTCGAGAGCGGTTACCCCCCCTCGATCCGAGAGATTGGCAAAGCGGTGGGGATCTCCTCAACCTCGGTGGTGAATTACAACCTTAACCGTCTGGTTGAAGAGGGGTATCTAGCTCGAGATAAGAACGTATCGCGTGGCATTCGCATGACAGAAAAATTGCTCAAATCCGTCGGGCGTTTGACAGATGTGATTCGGATTCGGAAAGTGGGTCGCATTTTCGCCAGCGAGCCGGTGCCTCTGCCAAGTACGGATTCCCCGATCTTCAGCGCCGATGAGGCGATCGAGATTAGCCGCGATCTACTCAGCATCACTGAAGGACTGTTCGCGTTGGAGGTCAAGGGTGACTCGATGATCGACGCCATGGTCAGTGACGGCGACGTAGTGATCATGCGGCGCGAACCTGAATGGCGCAATGGTGATATGGTGGCTGTGTGGTTAAAGGATAAAGAGGAAACCACCCTCAAGCATATCTATCGTGAGGGGAACAAGGTTCGCCTGCAGCCGGCCAACCCAACCATGCAGCCGATCATCATCGACAATCCTGAGAACCTTGAGGTGCAAGGGAAGGTTGTCTTGGTGGTACGGCAACTGGAATAACTTTTTAGTGGGCGGGGGCGTTTCGTCCCACTACCCCGTTGACAAGTGATCCTAGCCCGGTTTTCCGAAAGGTTATAAACCTATAGGAGGCCGGGCGATATCTTTTTTACCTCCGAACACCCACGGCAACACGTTGTTTCTTGCGAGAAACAAAACGTTCGGATGCCTTCAAATGAGCGGTTGCAGCCCATAAATCAGGAAGTTCACTCCGTTCGGCAGCCGCGGCCTCCGCAGATGGTAGTGTCAGGCCTGCACGCAAAATACGTTTTATCGCTTGGACAGCCGAGGAGTCGTTGCGAGTGATAGAGGTGGCCAGCTCCAAGGCGCCCTTAAGGGCTTGGCCATCGGGGGTTAAATGGTTGGTTAGGTGGCAAGCAAGGGTTTCAGCCGCAGAGAGGACCCGGCCAGCAGCAAGCCATGCGAGGGCACGTGCATATCCCACCAAGCGCATCAGACGTTGGCCTCCTCCCCAAGCAGGGCAGATAGCCAGGCGGACGTGCATTAATCCCAGAATAGCACTTTCGGCCATAACCCGCAGGTCGCAGGCTAAAGCAATCTCCGCACCTCCACCCATTGCCGGTCCCTCGATAGCCGCTACGGTTGGGCAAGGGAGCTCCTCCAGGCGGTCGAGAGCATCTCCCATGATCGTGGTCAATCGTACGCCGTCGAGGCGGCTTGGATAGCGGTCCAATTCGTACAGATCACCCCCGGCGCAGAAGGCACCTTCGCTGCCAGTGACGATGAGGGCCTGTAAATCCGGGGAGTTGTGAGCGACCTCGACGGCCTCGGCGAATGCGTACATGGCCTCCCAATTGAGTGCGTTGCGGACTGATGGGCGGTTGAGGGTGAGAGTGCCGATCCCGTTGTCGGGTATGTGAACCTCAATTGGATGCATTGTGGATACTCTCCTTGACCTTGTCGAAGGCGGCAATTATACTCTGGCTGAGCCGGGGTGTAGCGCAGACAGGTAGCGCACCGCGTTTGGGACGCGGGGGTCGGCGGTTCGAGTCCGCCCACCCCGACTTTCCATATATAACCCCGAGTTCTGGGGAGGTTGCGGTATGGGGACTGATGTGACTTCGGAAGTCCTGCGGACTTCCGAAGTCTGGAAAGTGCTCGACGCTTGACCCATGATTAGTCGAGCGGTAGAATGCCTGTGCGCGCGGGCGTCGCCAAGTGGTAAGGCATCAGCCTTCCAAGCTGACAGTCACGGGTTCGAATCCCGTCGCCCGCTTTAGAACGCCCCAGTAGGGGCGTTATTTCATGGGAAGCTTTGTTTACCCGATGGACAAATCTCCAGGTATGCAAAGGGATTAGGGATAATGGAGTTAGCCTTTGCGCGAAGACGATGCTCTGCTAAAATGGAGGGAGAAGGGCCCGTAGCTCAGCGGTCAGAGCGGCCGGCTTAACAGATAGGCTGGCTACGTCCACAGGATATGCCGGCTTGTCGTTGGGCTGCTAATCGGGAAACCGATAAGTGATCACCTGTCAAACTCGGGGAAGCCTTAACCATTAATGATGGAATGGTAATCCCGAGCCAAGCCCACTAACAGTGGGAAGGTGTAGAGACTGGACGGCAGGCACCCTCGGCATCTGATCAGGGTGAAGGGACAGTCCAGCCCACAAACCCGAAAGGGGCGGCGAAAGCCGTAGTGGGATGCATAACCGGTTGGTCGCAGGTTCGAATCCTGCCGGGCCCATAAAATAGGGTTAAAAAAAGGGCGTTTTGTACCAACGCCTTTTTTTGTTAAGGCTTTATTGTTAATCGTGAAGCCTACAAATTCGCGATCATTTTCATCAGTAGCTTCTTTATTTCTTCTTTACTTTGATCGCTTTCCCCATTTGTTACTTTGCCGATATTGTCTATTCTCTGCTGAATGTCGTCATCCGATAGCATTCCATAGATCCCATCCGTTATATTTAAGTTACTGTGCATCAGGTTCTGACTGATCGCTTTCAGATCACCGATATCTTTTGCGTTTTTCAATCCATACACTGCATGGCCATGTCTAAACTTATGAGGTGAGTGATAAGGCAATTCGACTTTAGTAAGCCATCTGTTCAAATCTTTCCGGGCTCGACAATCACGATGCTTCCCGGCTTTAACATGACCGAGAGGATCAATTTCTCCTGTTTCAGTAGAAAGCAGAGCAAACCATAGCCCTTCCTCTGGACAAACCGAACGGACTTCATAATCCCATTCATTAATAACATCCATTAAGTTAGAGATATCGAATAGAAAGGTAACAGCATTTTTTTTGATTTTTCGTACGGACACCAAGACTTGGAAATTGCTGAATCCTTCTTCTCTTCAAATCCACCGCTTTTAGTGGAAGAGTAGTAAATGCCTTGATCCTTATTCCTGAAAGAAACCAGAACACCGCAGCCGCCCTAATGCGTTTCTCCCACGTTTCTATTGTGGGTGCCGATGCGATTGCATATATTTCATTAAGAGTGACAATTTCATGTGACCTGAGCTTCTCGGGCATCCTGGGAGGCTTGATAGTATCCAACCATGCTGTGGTAATTTTTCCATATCCTTGCTCGTGAATAGACAGCCAGCATAAAAATCGACGGGAAGATGAAATACTTTTCCGGACAAATGCTTGAGAAAGAGGTCTTTCTTTTCCGTCCAGCCTAGAATTTAGTATAAATTCCGGTAGAGTTGGTCTGATCTTTGGTGCCTCTGAGAAATACTCTTCCTGAGCCCATAAAAGAAGATGAAGAAGCCAGCCTTTTTCAAGTCTCTTGGATTCATCCGAGATTTGATCTACCTCAGATCGATACTTGAGATATTTATTTACGGCTTTCCAATTCTCCCGATTGATCATTTCTTCCGTTTCTTATTGGAGATGATCTTGACAAGTTTTCTGCCGCAGTTGGGGCAAAAGCTGACCATGTATTTCAATCCTTCTTTCTGGTTTTGTATTGGTTCGACAAGGTCGACTGCTTTTTTACACGTCAAACAGAAGACTTCATCCTTCTTGACTTTGATTTTGGGGAAATTTTCCTGATACCAATTCACAAAGGCTTTTCCGTTGATCCAAATTTGGTTTCTTTTATCTCTCTGATGAGGACAACCTAATTTGATGTAGACACGATAAACTTGACGCACGTTGAAGTCAACTTCTTCTGCTATCTCACTAGGCTTGTACATCATGTCTAGAAGCCGATTCAGCCTATTTCTTTGTCTCCCATTTAATCTTCCCTTAAGCTCTATTTGAAGTGTCATATTCACCCACTCAGTCTGCAAACCCTGAGCCCCTGGAGTCCAGCCTAACGGCTGGTATCCCCAGGGGCCCTCAGGAGAACCCCTACAATCGAGAATAAATCTCTGCCTTCCATTCCGCATCTTTCTGTATCTTCTCTAAACCCATTCCATGCTCTTCAAGCTTCGAGAGCATGTGATAGAGGTTTGGCTTCTCTGGATTTAATCTCGCCATTGCACCAGAAATGGTCCCTGCTACACCCCGGATATACCCCTCAGATATTCCTTTAAATTCCTTCCCTTTTCTAGACGTTGGCCAGGTGATTCCCTCACCCCACTCTTTTGCAGTTTCCGTGACCTTCGCCCAAAAATTTGATAACTTCCAGCGACGATTATTCGAATCTCTGATATCTGGCACACATAACCTCCCCCAATTGATTAAATAATTAAGCAGCTCTACGATCCTCAATCCGCATAGCTGACCAAAATCCTCTATGTCTTCAAATCCACCTTTATTTGGTTTAACTTCCCACTCGACTCTTGTAACAGATCCTAGATAACCTTCCCAAACGTCCCACCAGTATGCAAAATCTCCCTCACTTATTGCCTGCGCTACCTTGTCATATATTCTTAGATATACTGCCGAGCTTCTAGAGCCAATATTGATTGTCTCTAACTCTCCTGATCTCTTATTGAAAAAAGTTGAGGATACTTTAGAACGTCCTACCCAACCTTTTTGAAATTGCTCGACACTTTGATCAGTAATCAACTCTCCAAACAGATCAATAGCTATGTCTAGTCTTGTTACTCTAATCTCCCAATCCTTCTTCACACCAATATCTCTAAGAAACAATCCGACAGATTCCTTCAGTTTGCAATCTATTGGATTATCAATAATAAATTTCGGACCCATCTGAACCCATATCCCCATTCCCATTCCCTCCCCCCGCATCTCGTCTACATCATCTGTCAGATAAGCTCGTATATCATGGCTCCATACACTTACTTTGTAACCGCTTGACCCGCCTCTAATAACAAACTTCCCACTTGGGATTCCTATACTTAATTTTCTGGCATCAACTCCTCTTACGTCTCGATACCATCTATCGAAGACATCTACCCTTGGGTACCTTACGTTTATATGAAGTGTGTCTAAACTAATTAAATACTTCACAAACACTCTCTCTGTACATTGCACCCCCGTATTACATGGCGGGGGTGTTTTCTAATACGTTCGGCGCCATCGCTTTTTCCAGTCTGCCACCAGTCGCGTCGCCGTCAAGGGCGCTCGTCTTTGACTCGCGATCTTCGATCTCACTTCGTTCGCCCTTGACTGCATCGCTTGCCTGGCGGCTTTTCGCCTGAAGCGAAGGCGCCTTCACTTCATCCACCATCGAGGCCACGGCTTCCAATACTCTTTCCCTAGCCTGGTTGATGGGAAGCCCTCTGAAACGACCCCAGATGTATTCTCGAACAAGCTGTCGCATCCTAGCATCGAGGGCGACATCCTGAAGCCCAGCTCTTCCCAAGCACCCAATCCAACGATGATAGTTTCTAGTTGAAAGCACTTCCCCGGCAAGGAAAGGATCAGGACCTTCCTCTTCCAAGAACATAATGAATCCCAACAGCTTGAATGCCAGGGAATAATCCCCAACACTCGATTTGACAACCGAACTGATGATTTCTCTAGATTTCATTTCCATTTTCCCTTGCACCACTTCGCGTTTCGCTGTATCATGTTAGGGAGCCATCATAATGATGCCGTGCGCCTCACCGTACCATATAATACGGTATAGCGCTCGGCATGTCAAGTGTCTATGCCTTCAATTCTTGAACGTCTTTTAGAAATATTTGGTGATAAGGAACCTGTTCCCAATAAGTTCACCATTGGGATTGGCAAATTGGTTAAGCAGGCTCGTGAGGATTCTGGTCTTAGTCAATCTCGATTAGCAGGTATGATCTACCGACGGCGAGCAACAATATCTGATATTGAGAATGGCAAATCAGAAGTCACAGTCTCAACTCTTGCCCTGCTAGCTGCAGCATTGGACAAACCCATTACCTATTTCCTCCCTTGGTTCGTTTACGCTAATCTAAAATCTGAGGACTTGGAACCTGCCGAACACGAGATGCTGATCCAATTCCGAAATATCTGTTCCGAAGATCTCCAGCGCCTTGCAATCCATCAAGTAAAGCTTATTGCAGAAACTGACATCAAGGATTTCAAGGAAGAACTCAGCAAAGTTCTCGATGAAGACACCCCACACGACAACTGAATTCATGTCATTGTCATCTTATCTCACCCTGCAGCCTTTTCTTGACAAATTCGGCGATCTCTACAAGCAAGGTCTGCAGCTTAATGAGAAACTAGCCAATCTAATTGACGACCAAGTTAATACTCCAGCCTGATATTGCTGATACTTTAAGGAGCTCTAATAAGTCCATTCACTTCTCTCACAACCAGCTAGTCTCATGCTATTCTATTTAGCATGAAGACCAAATGAGGACGCTGATGAAAATCAAAAAATTCAACTACTCGCAATACATTGGACAACCTCATCAATGGCAAATTGAAAACTGCAGTTTCGGTGATATCAACTTGATTGTTGGTAAGAATGCCACCGGCAAGACGCGCACCCTCAATGTTATTCGAGCGTTGGCACGACTCGTCTCTCAACGAGAGAAACTCCGTTGGTCGGATGGGACGTATGATGTTCAATTCTCCAGCAACGATCAAACTATCTCATATAAACTTTCGTACTCCAACAACGTAGTCGTCAATGAAGAACTCTTCATAGACAATGAACTTAAGCTTCGCAGAGACCCCGACTCAACCGGAATAATATATGCACAGGACCATGGCGATATGCTCAAGTTCCAATCCCCCAATAATGAAGTAGTCGTAGCTAGCAGAGATGACGCCATTCAGCATCCTTATCTTCAAACCCTACAATCATGGGGAAAGAGCATCAGTAGATACAACTTTGGCACAGACCTTGGTGTAAAGACACTATACCTTCCAGATACATCTTCCGAAGTGTCGGACCTTGATCTACCAAGTTCAGGACAAGTCGTTCATATCTTCAGTGCCGGCATAGATCGACATCCTGATCTTTTTAAGCAGACAATAATCGATGATATGCGAAATGTCGGATATAAATTGGAAGACGTCTTTGTCGCTCCGATCCAGGATCTTAGGACAGAGCCACGCCTTCCCATAGACATCCTAAGTCTGTTCGTTTCGGAAAAGGGTATCGGCATTCCCTTCCCTCAAATCGAGATGTCACAGGGCATGTTCAGAACATTGTCAATTCTGATCCAAGTTAATTTTTCGCTGCTCGTAGCTACACCCAGTTGCATTCTCATTGATGATATTGGCGAAGGGCTTGACTACGAAAGATCATCTTCCTTTGTTAAAGTAATCATGGCAAAAGCCACTGATGCTGATATCCAATTGATCATGACGTCAAATCACAATTTCATCATGAACGCTGTCCCCATCGAATATTGGATAATTCCACAACCTCAAGCAGGAATTATCGTCCACCTTAATTACCGCAATTCCAAGAAGCTCTTCGATGATTTCGAGCTCACCGGCCTCGGCAATTTCGACTTATTGACTAGCGACTACCTTCTCCAGAAATTGGAAGACCAAAACAGTTCAGCCACATGATCAAGATTGCCGTTTTCACAGAGGGCCAGTCAGACCTCATCTTCATACGACAATTATCTTGTTGCATTATTGGATACGACTCGATTAGCTTCAAATGCTTTAGGCTTTTTGCCGAAGAAACTCATCCTATCCCATATGGTTTCGAAGCAGCCAATCCTCTCGTCTATCTTATGATTGTCGATGTTGGCAATGACACTAAGGTTCTTAGTGCAATTCGCGACCGTGAGAAGAATCTCATCACCAAAGGTTACGAAAGGATATTCGGCTTGCGTGACATGTACTCTCAAGCGTATCGAAAGAGATCATCTGTCATAGATCAAGATCTGAATGCCACTTTCATTGCTCAGGCTCAAGCCACAATTTCACAAATGCATTACTCAGACAGGATCCAACTTTTCTTCGCAATTATGGAGCTCGAGTCGTGGTTGTTATCGAGCCACAACCTCTTTTGTAAGCTTGACCCTTCCCTCTCATTGGACAAGATCCAAACTATTCTCGGATTTAACCTTAAGGAAATATGTCCTGAGAATGATCTCTTTCACCCAACTGACCAGGTCAATACAATATTCAATTCGATTGGACAGCGCTATAAAAAATCCAAGAGCCAACTCGAAGCCATCCTGGCTGGTCTCAGTGAGTCAGACATCCATGACGCTATCCGTGACAACAGATGCCCCAGCCTTGAAAGCCTCGTCATACAACTTGAGCTCTTGGGTACTGACCGAGTATGACTATCCATTTCTTCACATTCTCCTTCTAGATCCTGTTCTACATATGATCGAAACCAACTACGTGACACCAGGGCTTTTAAGCCCAAGGTCTCAGGTTCGATCCCTGTACGGCGCACTTTTTCTTTACGCCTAAAACCCGCCAATAGACGGGTTTTTTGGTTCAGATAACACCTCTTATCATAAAGGCAGTTGTCAATTCCTTTTTTAATCGTTATAGTCATGAATTAATGATGTTCGTCCGCGGAATCATAGGTCAAGTCCTAGATTTGCTGTAAAAACAGCGACATGAGTCATGCGGCCTTCCTCACAACATCTCCATAACGAGTTGGTTGTGATAAGCCCAGATCAGCACGGAGTTGAAGGAGCTGTTGTTGCTCGAAATCACTCATCCGAACCCCTCGCCATCTTTGACTGGTCTGCCACAATGTTGCGAAGACCAACTTCAAACAACTCTTCTCGGTCCAGAAGCCCGGAATAGTCTTGGTACGTCGCTTCTGCTCGACAAAGGCTCGTTCCAACAGATTAGTAGTGCGAATACGCTTGTGATGAACAGCCGGACAACGAAGGTAAGACCAGCAGGCTTCCAGATCATCGGTGAAGGACTTAATCGCCGATGGGTACAGGTCCTGGTAGCGTTGCAGCAAATCTTTAGCGATCATCTCGCCCACTTCACGGTTCGGAGCATAGTAGGTGCTGTGCACCATGGCCTTGACTTCTTCCCTGGCGTTATCAGGCACCTTGTCAACCACGTTGCGGATCTTGTGTGCCAGGCAGCGTTGTCGAAGGCTGTTGGGCCACGCTTCATCGACCGCT
>JAUWHR010000035.1 GCA_030605795.1 Anaerolineae bacterium
ACTCCAACGGTAGATCATGACCAGCCGGATTAGCCAATAACCAGCTAAGGCCAAAAGGCCTGGGATGAAGCCCTGACGGAATGCAGCTAACAATAAAATGGCGATCAGCATCCAACGCAGTATTGCTCGCCCGACGATCCGGCGAACCACAACTTGAGGTGTTTCAGGGCACAAACTATTTACCGTTCGAAACTGCATCCAATAATTCACTACGTTGACCAATGAGCCGGCCACGAACCATAAGCCTGTCATTCGTCCACCTGTTCACCTTCTTTTTTCTGTTCCTGCATCGTCTCTTCTGCGCTCCGACTGTCCACTCGCCGGATAAACCGAACCACGTTGTAATAGCCAACTCCAATACCTAGTATCAGCAAACTAAGGGTAAACATATATCCCGTCGCCAACCAGCGATCAAGCAGATGTCCAAGCAGCACCCCGCCGAAAATCGGCACCGCCAGGTCCCAACCCAGCGACATCGCTTGAAGCGACTCTCGCCACAGTGAACCCCGGGAGCTCCGATCACCCTTGCTTGTCATTCACATCCACGCTATCCCCTGGCTGGGCATTCAGCATGGTAAAAAGAGCTCTGGCTAACCGATCGAAGCGGGTTTCCTCCTCATCTGGTCGTTCCTCAGAATCTTCAACCTTCGCAAGACCGTTGGTGAGAACTGTCATCCTGGATCGCTCGACATTTAGAATCCCGGCTTCGAGAAACAGCAAGTGCTCACCTGACTCGTCCTTATAATACATAGGCGCGGTCAACGTCTCGGCCATGAGGGGCGCATGACCGGGACGAATACCTATACCACCCCCGTCGGCAAGTTCAAGATTCACCCAGTTCGCATGCTCAATATCGAGTATTATTTCGCTAGGTGTCCATACCCTGAGGTGCAAGCTCTTAGTCACTGATCTCCCCTGAGGCAATGATCTTTTCTGCTTTTTCGACGGCTTTATCGATGGCGCCGACCATGTAAAAGGCCTGTTCAGGAAGATGGTCGTAGCGACCCTCCAGGATCTCGCTGAAGCCACGCAATGTCTCGTGTAGAGGAACCGTTTGACCCGGCATCGCGGTGAACGCTTCGGAGATAAATAACGGCTGGGTGAGAAAGCGCTGAAGCCGACGAGCCCTTGTGACCACTTTTTGGTCCTCTTCGCTCAACTCCTCTACCCCCAGGATGGCAATTATATCCTGCAACTCCTGGTAGCGAGCGAGTGCCGCTCGCACCTCGGTGGCGATAGCGAAGTGCTTCTTTCCCACGACAGTAGGAGTGAGAAGAGAACTATTGGACGCCAGTGATTCTATGGCGGGATAGATCCCCAGGCTTGCTTGTTGACGGGAAAGCACAGTCACCGCATCGAGGTGAGCGAATGTCGCCACCACGGCTGGATCGGTAATATCATCAGCCGGTACATAGACGGCCTGCACAGATGTCACACTGCCCCGGCTGGTTGTTGTAATGCGCTCCTGCAATTCCCCCATCTCGCTATTGAGCGTAGGCTGATAGCCTACTGCGCTTGGAATGCGTCCCAACAGCGCGGAAACTTCAGCGCCGGCTTGTATGTAACGGAAAATGTTGTCCAGGAAAAGTAGCACCGGGCGGCGCTCGTGATCACGAAAGTGTTCGGCCATGGTCAATGCGGTAAGTGCGACGCGCAACCGCGCGCCTGGCGGCTCGTTCATCTGTCCAAAGACTAACACGGAGCTATCTAACACCCCACTGCGCTGCGTTTCAATCCAAAGCTCGTTCCCTTCACGACTGCGCTCACCGACGCCGGCAAACAGGACGATGCCAGAATGTTCCTGGATCATATGATTCATAAGTTCGATCATCAGCATCGTCTTTCCCACACCTGCTCCACCAAAGAGACCAATCTTACCTCCCTGTGGATAGGGCGTGAGAAGGTCGATCGCCTTAATACCGGTGATAAGCGGCTTAGCCACCAACCGCTGTTCGCTCAGTGATGGTGACTCGCGGTGGATTGGGAGCCGGGATATCGTCTCTAGTATCGGCTGTCCATCGATGGGTTGACCCAACACATTAAACATACGCCCCAGGGTTTCCCGACCTACAGGAACTTGAATAGCGGAGCCGGTGTCAAGAACGGGTAGGCCCCGGCGTAGTCCCGTGGTGTTCCCCATGGCGATGGACCGCACTGTGCGCGCGTCGATGTGCTCCTGCACTTCGACAATCAGCTCTGAATCGTCCTCCTGTCGGATCTCCAATGCATTGCGAATACTAGGCAAGTCGCCGGCGGGAAATTCAACATCGACCACGACTCCCATGACTCGGATTACTATACCCTCACTTGCCAAACCTTAATCCTCCTACCGTTTACTGCATTCTTCAGGATTAGAAGCACCCTCATCCTTTTTGCGATTCAATCAGAAGTTACGCAGTTGAGGTGCCCGGCACTTAAAATATCCCTTTTGAAAGTTGAAATCATTGCTTTCGACACATCCTTGATGCCTTGATACTCTCATTTGCAAGTGCCGGGCACCTTTTGACCCTGAATTGCGTAAGTCCATTCAATATAGAGCTTGAAGAGAGATACCAAGTTCGCAGTCCCGTCAAGCGCCACACGCATTGCTTAAGACTATTTTATAGTTTACATTGATTCGCTTTAAACTACTCAAGATACCCTCACATGATAAGCTGTCGCTCGTGTTTCTTCAAGGCTCTGTATAAATGTCCTTGCCTATTTAGGTATATGCAACAATAAAAGCCCGTGCCCATCCAACTATTCTAGGAGTGAACACTGGCTTTACTTCGCAACCAGCTTTCTTCTGGTTAGAAGACCCTTTTTGCCCTACCTGCTAGATAAAGGATTCTATCTTAAGTTCGACTCTTTAATCAATTTTACTCGTTATTTTTAATTGAGTCAAATTATCATTGACTCCACTGAAAAAAGGCCAACCGCGAGAAGATGACCGATATATGTGGGTGTGCGGGCGCAGCCCGCACACCCACATATACTCCTCCCCACTCCTCGAGTGGTAGTTTTTTTCAGTGCACTCATCATTGTCAGGTAAAAGAACGCTATTTTACCCGCAGAGGATTGTGAAGGAACTCTCTTATTGTTGAGAGCGAAAGTGCTTGATGTACCTTCCACTAAAGGGGTCTCGACCACGAAGCAAATCTATGGCGCGGATCGTCGCCGTCAGCTTCAACGGGTCGGTTATGGCACAAGTTGCCCCCACCCCCGCGGCTAACGCCAGGAAAGCTTGATTGATCGTGTGTCGACCGGGTAAACCGAAAGAGACATTGCTAGCCCCTAGATTGATGTTGACCCCGAACTCTCGCCGAATCATCTCAATCGTTTGTAAGGTAACTACACCAGCGTTGCTGTCCGCGCCAATCGTGAGCACCAGTGGGTCGATCACTACATCCTCGGCCGGAATACCGATCTTGGCTGCACGTTCCAGGATCTTCCCCGCGATGCCAACCCTTACCTCCACATCGTTAGGAATTCCATCGTCATCCATGGTGAGGCCAATCACCGCCGCTCCATAATCCTTAACTATCGGTAATACAGCCTCCAAGGACGCCTGCTCACCATTCACCGAATTGACCAATGGCTTACCAGGAGCGACAGCCAGCCCTGCTGCCAGAGCTTCATGGTTGGCCGAATCCAGGCAGATCGGTACGTCGGCCTCTGAGGTCACAATTTCGATCACCCGTGGCAGTAATAAGACCTCGTCGAGCCCTGGAACGCCAACGTTGACATCCAAGACATCAGCCCCGGCTTCAACCTGCTTCCGAGCCAACTCTCGGACATAGTCATAATCTTCTTCCCGAAGCGCTGTAGCCAGCTTCTTGTGTCCGGTCGGGTTGATCTTCTCACCAATAATGACGAATGGCCCCTCAGTGTCGATCTTAACTTCGCTCTTGTCACTTATAAGTATTGTCTGCACAATGCCCACTCCTTTGTGTCGAGACTCCTTCTCGTTCCCCCTCGGATTAGGGGATAACTGCTCATTACCAAAATAATAAATCCTAGCAACTACTCAGCCTACCCTCCCGCAGGTTATGACTGAGAACATTTATTGTTTTGAATATCCGGTCGAGATGCGATTCTATGTCAAAATAACATCTAAACCTGCTGGAGGGTGAGTAGTTACAAATCCTATAGCCACACTAACTCGAAAAATATTTGATGAGCTGGTCGGCATGCAATACACCACCGTAATCAAGACCCTCGCCGCCGGCTTTCAACACCCCCTTTTCGCTATCCGGATCACCAAGGCAGGTAACGATAATATCCGCCTGGCTGAGATCCTCCCTTTCGGTGTAAAAATTCGTTGTGGCGACGATGTGCATGCCGGCAGCTTCTGCCGCCAATACGCCATTCCTCGAATCCTCGATCACTACACACTCCTCCGGCTTGAGGCCTGAATATTAAACCTTTCTTCTCAATACCTACCCCCACATTGCCCGGATTTGCTAAATTATATATTAGTCAAGCAAGTTCCCTACGTTATCGAGTAGGCAGCATCTACATATACTCAACCCCAATCACTAAACCTTTCCCGGACTGCCTAACATATCAATCCAGTAAATGACTTTCTCCCTGATGGCATCCTTGACGATCAAATCGATTTTACCCGGGTTGTACTCATCCCGATGTTCGGAAATGTAGCCATAGGTGGTGTCGATCAGGGTCCGCTTGAGGTCGGTGGACACATTGAATTTTGAACCGCCGAGTTCGATGAGCCTGGCGACATAATCTGAGGGTAGGCCACTCCCACCGTGGATAACCAGAGGCGCTCGGACCCCATGACCATTGATCAATTGCGCAATCTTGCCGAAGCGTTCAAAGTCAACCTTGGGACTCTTTGTCTTGCAGACGCCATGGACCGTTCCAATCGCGGGAGCTAGAAGATCAACGCCGGTTCGATCGACAAAATCCAACGCTTGCTCCGGGTTACAGAGAGCGGCTTCATCTTCTACAACCTGTATTTGATCTTCAACACCCATTACAAGACCCAATTCCCCCTCAACTGAAATGTCACCCAAGCCATGGCAGTAATCGACAACCTCCATCGTCTGGCGAACATTTTCTTCATAAGATTCCTTAGAGGCGTCGATCATGATGTTGGTGTAACCGGCGTCGGCGCACTGTCGGCAATAGTCGATGTCCCGGCAGTGATCTAAATGCAGGCAAATTGGAATGGGAGCTGACTCAGCCAACGTTCTATAAATAGCAACAATGACTTCACGCCCCAGGAATTTGGACGGCGTCACCGAGGTTTGAATAATGAGTGGAGCTTTCTTATCAACGTGAACCTCGACGACAGCCTCTAATTGTATGAGGTTGGTGAAATTAAATGCGCCAACAGCATACTTCTCCTCTGTCGCTTTTACTAAGATTTCTTTGGCATTTACAATCGACATTCTAGCCTCCCCTTGCAGAATCTCGGAATATTTGACCAGATCAAGAAGGCGTTTTGAGCAAGGCCGTTATTCAGCAACCAAGGAATGTCTCGCGGCGTCCAGAGCTGGCTACACTAAACTAAGTACTGTTAACCGACACGTCCCGCAGAGTGAGGCTAACCGGGCAGTGATCTGAACCTAATACATCGGTATGTATTCCAGCAGCCGCGATGCGACCACGCAGGTCCGGTGAGGTAAAGAAGTAGTCGATCCGCCAACCGACATTCCGCTCACGCGCCTTCCCCCAGTAAGCCCACCAACTGTAGACCTCGCGTTGTTCAGGGTGCATAGTTCGGAATGTGTCAATGTATCCCTCTTCAACCACTTGATCGATCCAAGCCCTTTCAATCGGTAGAAAGCCGGTCGAATTACTATTTTCCTTAGGCCGGGCAAGATCGATCTCGCGGTGAGCCGTGTTCATATCACCACAGAAGATCACTGATCGCCCCTCATCCCGGATTTGATTGCAGATTTCAAGAAAGGCGTGCTTGTAAGCCATTTTGAAAGGTACCCGGCTGTGGTCCCGAGAACCATTGGGGAAATAAGCCATCAGCAGGATAAACTCGCCATAATCGGCAATGATCGTGCGGCCTTCACGATCGTATTCTTCAATCCCCAGACCAATTTGTACCGACACTGGTTCAGATCTTGAATAGAGCGCCACACCACTATACCCCTTGCGTTCAGCTGAAGCCCAGTAGCTGAGGTAGTTCGTGGGCGCTTTCAGCTCATCATCTAGTTGGTCTGGATGCGCTTTGGTTTCTTGGATGCAAAGGATATCGGGGCTGGTTTGATATAACCAATCGAGAAAGCCTTTCCTCTGGGCAGCCCGAATTCCATTAACATTCCACGAGAACATCCTAAGCATGTTTAAATTATCCTGCTCGGCAATGAGCCTCAAACCGTACAATCTGATTAATTTGCGCTGGGGTAAAAAACACGAATGGACGTGATCTACTTATCAAACCGATCGCTCTATCGATTTTTAACCCCCCACTGATGAAGTAAGCCGCAGCCATAGTGGGGGCTCGACCAATACCGCCAGCACAATGGATGTAAACCCTCCCGCCTTGCGCGACGACCCGACTTATAAATTCAACTCCCAATTTCAACTGATCCAAGGACGGGGCTTGACCATCTACAGTGGGCAGGTGGCAATACTGATCCAAGTTCAACTTATTAGCTGCATCATCATATTCCTTACGCATGTTCACACTCGCGTTGATACCCAAACGCACCAATTTTCTTTTCCCCAACATTCGATATTGTGGTCCAACATAAATTTCAGAGGTAATTTGGTTATATTTAATAAATGGTATGCCAGTGATAAAAGCCACACCTCGAACATAGATCCAAAGCAAGGTGGTAGCCATCCCCTGCGTGCGCAACCGAAGGGCAACTATGCTAATCCCTTTGGCGGCCAATCGAATGATCTCTCGCATGGTTCTACTCACGATTGAAGAGCTTACCACAATTCGAAAGCTATTACATGAGTATACTGAAAAAAGCAGTTGCCAGCAGGAAAAAGGGGTATATGTGTGTACCCATAATCCTGCAACATATAAATGACTCCACTGAAAAAAGTCAACCGCGGGAAGAATAATGGGTTGTCCAGGCTCGGTATTATCTCGCTCGGTACCCCTACCTGATCAAACCCATTGGTGTGGTATCCTATCACGCCCTGGATATATGGCTGATGGAGTTCGTCGATTGGTGAAGCAACCTCACGCCGTTGAGAGTCACTAATAATGATGTCCCCATATCAGCCAGTACAGCCATCCACATAGTTCCCAAACCGAGCATAACTATTAATATGAACGCCAGCTTGATTCCCAGGCTAAGACTCATGTTGAAACGAATCGTGTGCATGGCTGCACGACTCAAATTATAGACATAGGGAAGTTGACGCAGATCATCGCTCATCAACGTGATGTCGGAAGTCTCCATCGCCTGGGCGGTGCCGCCTAAGGCGCCTCCAATAGCAATGCCCACATCGGCTGTTGCTAGTGCGGGAGCGTCATTGATGCCATCCCCTACCATAGCCACAATACCATGGTCCTTCTGCAATTCCTCCACTGCGGATACTTTATCTTCGGGCATCAACTCGCCGCGCACATCGGTAATACCTGTACGTTCGCCAATCGCTATCGCAGCAGCTTGGTTATCACCGGTGAGCATGACCAAGTTTGTGAGTCCTGCGCGCTTAAGCATAGTGACCGCCTGGCGAGTGTGCTGGCGAACCTTATCGGCCAAGATTATTGTGCCCCGGAACCTGCCTCCCTCGCTGACCATGACCGTGGTGAACCCACTCATTGCGTCACCTTTGGCATCTAGACAATGTCCCTGTGGATGAGTAATTGCATTGTCAAAATGACGATGGCTGCCTATTGTGACCTGATATTTACCAATTTGACCGGTGACACCTTGCCCCACTTGAGCTGTCACCATCTCGGCAGCTGGATATCTATCTTTAAGACCGCGCCGCGCTGCCTCACGAACAATTGCCTGAGCCAATGGGTGTTCACTTTGACGCTCAACCGCGCTCGCCAACGCGATCAGATCATCGCATCCCTTGCATCGGTGTACCTGCTCAACAGAATGGGTAACTAAAGCCGGCGCCTGGCAATCGATAGCGCGGACAGCGACAACTGACGGCCTGCCATCGGTGAGTGTGCCGGTTTTATCAAAGGCAATCATTTTAACCCTGCTTAGTGTCTCGAGATGGGATCCACCCTTGATCAATACGCCATTCCGAGCCGCATTGCTGATGGCGCTAATAATGCTGACCGGAGTGCTGATGACCAACGCACATGGACAAGCCACCACTAAAAGCCCCAGCCCTCGGTAGAACCAACCGAAGGATCCGGAGGTAGGGTTGAAGAAGGGCTGACCGAAGAAAAGCGGAGGGATGATTGCCACCAAAACCGCTAATAGAACAACAATGGGTGTATAGAACCTGGCAAATCGATCTACAAAGCGCTGCACTGGCGCTCTCTTCTCCTGGGCATCCTCCACCATTTTGATCAAGCGATTGATGGTATTATCCTCAGCTATGCGGGTAACCTCGATTTCTAAAGCTCCTTCTCCATTGATACTGCCGGCGAGGACTTCTGATCTATCAACCTTTTCGACCAATCGCCCTTCCCCAGTTATCGGAGCTTGATTGACCAAAGAGGCCCCGGCGACTACCCGACCATCCATAGGTATTTGTTCACCGGGCTTGACCAGGAAAACATCCCCCACTTTTATAGCTTCCACCTGGATATGCTCTTCATGGACCTGGCCACCACGATGACGCAAAACTACAGCTTTGCTTGGAACGATGTCAACTAAGCTGCGGATGGAGTGCCGTGCTCTATTGGCAACGAAACCCTCTAAGGCTTCTCCGATCGCGAACAAGACCATGACCATCCCGGCCTCGGTGTAGGCACCAAGAAGCACCGCCCCGACAGCGGCGATGGTCATTAGCACATTGATGTTGATCTCAAAGCTAGTTTTGAGCGAAAGCCAGGCGCTACGAGCAATAGGTAGACCTGCCGCGACAAGAGCTCCGATTGAGGCTAAATCTACCAGCGGATAGTGTTGACCCAGAAGCTCGCCAAAAATCACCCCCGGCAGGATCAGCAACCCACCTAAGATAGCCAAACGGCTCTCACTACGCCCCCACATAAACCGTAAGAAGTCGACCGGCTCATGTAAATTTATCATCGTATCTGATTGGTGTTGCTGGTCGACAACGTCGTAGCCCTGCTCTTTCAAATGCGTGAGTAGAGTTTCACGCGATATGCCTCCAACGACCTGCATCTGCCCTGTCGCCAGGTTGAACTCACAGGACTGTACCCCCTCCATCGTCCTGATTGCATCCTCAATCGCGTTCGCATCACAAGCACAATCTGTTCCATGGATACGAATAGTATGTTCAAGGTTTGTTGACCACATGACCTTTCGCCCAGATTCCCAAAGGTTACCAATACTAAATCTACACCTTCAAGTTGAGTTGAAGGTCAAGAGGAAGATAAACGATCTGAGCGAATTCCGCTTCTGCAAGCCAACACCTTCGTCCGTAGGTGACGCTAGTAATAAAGTAATATTGATTATGGAAGATCGGTCTTTTCATCCGATTCATTTGCATCCAGAATTATTAAAACGGCGGCATGGGAGCCGCCTCTGCTTAGGTTGAGTCTACCTATCACCAACGGCATACTCAATTCGCTCAGCTCCAAGAGGCTTCACGAGGAGCCACCCCTACTAAAATCCTATACCCACTTAGCAGGCCGGGCTCCCACGCCCGGCATAGCTTAATTATTGACCAAGACGGGTTACATTTACCGAGTACTAGGCCTTCACTCAAACCACCGTTTGTATCGAGCGAACAGCGACGAGATAAATTCTTCGCCTTCCCGATCGTACCACTCCGCAAGGTTTGAGAACGGGTACGGCTCAAACGGATCCTGTACCACGCCGGCACGCCAAGGATTGAAGAGCGTATATGCAACCTTCTGCCAATACATTTGCTTATTCCGAACAACTTCGTCCCAGGCGTTTCCTTCCCACACCTTGATCTTCGTTATTTGGCCAAGTTGTTTATTAATAAGCGTGGCAGTGTAAGAATGGACAGCATGCAGGATCTGTGAAATTGTCTTCTTCACACCTACGCTCAACACCGTATGATAATGGTCGGGTAGGACACAGTAGGCATCAAGATGAAATTCGTAAGCCGCCTCATAATGCTTCCATTGATCTACAATGATCTGAGCGAAATCCGTTTCTGCAAACCAACGCCTTCGTCCGTAGGTGACGCTAGTAATAAAGTAATATTGATTATGGAAGATCGGTCTTTTCATCCGATTCATTTGCATCCAGAATTATTAAAACGGCGGCATGGGAGCC
>JAUWHR010000062.1 GCA_030605795.1 Anaerolineae bacterium
AATTTGTTAATTATACTAAACACACAACACCAAAGTCCAAAAATATGAGTAGTGTTCTGCTCTCAAAACCCGCCCCGGGGGGGGGGGGGGGGTTTTGTGGGGGGGGGGGCCGCCCCCCCCACCCCCACATATACCGGTCCTCTTCTCACGGTTAACCTTTTTTCAGTGGAGTCATGGATGGAACCAACTCCCCACATAACCTTTCACCATCCACACCCACGATGTGGACATCAGTCAGACGATTTTGAATATTTTGATCGCTGAAGGTGTTGACCCGAAGGTAATTATCTGTCAGACCAGACATCTCCCAACCTTTGGGACTTGATGCTTTTGCTGACTCCCACAGCACGGACATCACCTCTCCGACGAATTTAGCCCGAAACATAGATCCCGAATGAGCAACCACCTCGCGGACTTGCCGGCTGCGTCTATGAGCGACTTGAACTGGCACGTGATTGGGTAAATGAACAGCAGCTGTGCCTGGGCGGGGGGAGTAGACAAATACGTGGGCTCTGGCGAACATAATCGCCTCGATGAAAGCCAGGCTCTCCGCATATTCATCTTCGGTCTCACCAGGGAAACCCACCATGACATCGGTAGTTACTGCCAGACCAGGAATGGCTTCTCGGGCCTCGGTGATGATACGGGCGTAGTCTTCAGATCGGATAAGTCGACCCATGCGTCGCAATGTACGATCGCAGCCAGATTGCAGTGGTAAGTGGAGATGGCGGCAGATGCGCGGGCTCTGCATGATGGAGAATAGATCGTTAGGGATCCCCCAGGGTTCCATGGATGAGAGCCGGACGCGTAGAACCTCAGTTCCAGTCAATATTAAGTGAAGCAGAGTGGTTAGATCAACACAACCGGATAAATCGCGACCATATGCGCTCAATTGTGCGCCAGTTAGCACCACCTCTTTCGCCCCGCCAGCAATCGCCGACCGGATCTCGTTAACCACGTGATCTATCGGCTGGCTGCGGGCTGGACCTCGGGCGATGGTAGCTAAGCAGAATGCGCAATAGTTATCGCAGCCGTCCTGAACCTTGATGAAAGCCCGAGTACGCCTGCGGGTTCCTGGAATCGGTTGACGTTCCAGCGGCTTCCAATCTAACTCGTCTTCGGGAAGTCCGAGGATATGAGGAATCAAGCAGTCTTTTCCCTGGTTAGGAATCACCTGGGTCACGCCGGGAAGCGCGATGGCTGCCTGTGGTTCGAGGTCGCTCCAACAACCAGTCAGGACGATCTGGGCTAGCTGGTTTCGGCGGTGCACGCTACGGGCTTTACTACGAGAATCGGCGGCTGCTGCAGCGGTTACACTGCAAGTGTTGATTACTACCAGATCGCTCTCCTCTGGCGTGGCGACCAGCTTATGACCAGCCTGCCTGAGTTGGTGGGCCATACGTTCGATTTCGCTCTGGTTCAACTTGCATCCAACGCTGTCGAGGAAAACCTTCATCGGGGATCCAATGTATGAGTCTACTGAAAAAAGCAGCCGCCAATGGGAAAAAGGAGTACCGTTGTCATTCTCGCATTCGGGCTTTTTTCAGTGCAGCCATATAAGCAGATTTCTGCTAGGGCTTGAGAACGGAGAATTTCTCAAACAGGATTTCAGTGCCAGGCTGGGTGTAAGTTCCAGCTATGAGCCCCACATCACCTTGTGACCATTCTGTAGTCTGGACCTGAATCTCTTGTATGCCATTGATGTACAGGGTCAACTCATCGCCAATACATCCAGCCTGGATGTTGTTGGTGGTCGATCCCTGAAAGATCGATTCTGAGGGGAGCATTGAATCGCCGCTCAGCAGGCTCTCCACGCCATCTTTGTAGACTCCTATCCCGCTGTACCCATCGCTCGAAATTAAGAAAAAGTAGAAATTTTTTGCATCCTGGTAGCGACAGAGTACACCGAAGACATTATTGTCTGACCCATCTACTTTTGTTGCCGCAACCTGAATGCGGACGTCTGAAAACTCAAGGTGGGGGCGGGCCCAGGCACTGGTTTCGGGGGTGAAAATGCCTATGCGGTAAGCCCCTTCAGCGTAATCGGTGATGTAGGTATCGTCGATATACCGGTCCCATCCGCTAGCGACACGAGAGAAATCATCCTGGAAGAGAACTGCTCCTGCCTCGACTGGGGGCTCTAACCAGGTACAGGATTGGCAAACGACTACCAGAGCGAGAATCTCCAGTAGAAGGGATATGGGGAAAAATATGCGTGTATGCATAAGCACCCTCTGCAGTGTTGAGATTCTAGCATAGATCAACACCGCTGACGGATGGTCAAAGGTAGAGGTTATGGGTGGATGTGGACTAAGACACGCTCGGCCAACTGGCCGAAGGGGCCGCCTCGGTCAAGTTGTATCGCCATCTCCAGGCCAGCTCGAGCCCTAATTAAATCTCCCTGTGCTTGACGAAGTAGGCCTAAGTGGAATTGACTAGCAGCTCTGCACGGCTCGAGATTTACTGCGCGCCAAAGCAGGCGGTCTGCTAGGCGGAGGTTCCCCAGTAGTAAGTGGGCATAACCAAGGATGTCGAGTGCAGCGGGGTCATCCTGGTTTAACGCTAAGGAGTTACGTGCCGCTGGCAGACCAAGCGTCTGGACTTCGATCTCATTAGCAGTTGAGAATTGCGCTAGGAGTAGCCAGAATCTTGGATCTTTCGGTGCAAGTTCGGTAGCAAGTCGGAAGGCGGCTATAGCAGGACGTATGTCGCCTAAAGCGGTATATGCTGCGCCCAGTTCCGCGGCAACAGCCGGGTTTATTGGGTCGAGGTGAGCAGCAACTTCGAGCTGCTGCCGTGCGCGCTCGGGCTGGTTCTGTGCCTGCCAGTGCAGCGCAAGGAAAATATGGGGCAGAGCGGCAGTCGGGGCGGCATTTACAGCCGCTTTCAACTCCTTCAATCCGTCCTGACCGGCGCGATCGAGCGCCAATCCTAAGTAGGCTCGTGCTTCGATATACTCGGGGTTTAAATCCAACGCACGTTGGAACGCCCATACTGCGCTAGTCCATTCGCCGTACCTGGCCAGCGTCTGACCAACTTGAGCCAAGCTGTAGGATCGATCATCAGCCGGTCGAGCATTCTCTATTACACGAATGAGGTTCAGGGCAAGAGAGTTGCCGTAGGGGTTTAGTTCATTTGCCAGCCGAAGGTGTTGTATAGCTCTTTCTGGCGTAATCGTCGCGGTCACCAGGGCAAGGGATACACGGATGTCGGGATTGGCAGGATCGATAAACGCAAGTTCTTCTAGGATCGATTGCGCCGCGGTAAGATCACCCTCCACTAGATAAGCCTGGGCTAAATCATGGAGAAACTGGGCTGGCTTCGGGCAAGTTCCATTTACTTCCTTCCAAATGTTGGCCGCCTCTGCCGTGTTGCCAATGGTTAAAAGTGCGCGACTGCGCAAGCAGGCTTGGGTTGTGTCTGGCGGAGCCAGTGAATTTTCAGCTTCTAAGTGGTCTAGCGCGGCCAGTGGTTCGCCAGCTGCTAGTGCGATCTCTGCTGCTCGCGTGTGCAATCCCTCAAAGGTTGGCTCGAAAGCCATGGCAGCTTCAAGGAACCCGAGCGCAGAATCAGGTCGACCAGACTCCAACGCCACTATGGCTGAGCGAATGGAAGTTACCATTGGCTGCGGGATTGGAGTCGGACTGATGATGACCAGCAGCACGAGGGTAACCAGAATATGTGACCATCGGGGTTTGAGCTTATCGAACATCATAAACCAAGCACCAAATAGGATTATAGCCTTATGGCTGCTAATCGGCGATATGCCTTTTCTCGGCTTGACGGTGAGTAATTGGGTGGTTTCTGGTGTGTGGGGAATGGTCGATGACGGTTAATGAAACAGAGATTGGCAATTGTCTCGCCTCAAATTTCGTCCGCTTCAAGTGTCAAGATCTCTGCAAGCGAACGGCCTTCTGATAAAAATAGTTGTATCCGGCTTAAGGAGGGGATATAATTTCATCGGTCTATAAAAGGAAAGGTGCATGGATTTTAGCCTCACGGCTGAACACGAGATGGTACAAAAGATGGTCCGGGACTTTGCCCAGAGGGAAGTAGCCCCAACCATCAAAGAATGGGACCGAAAGCAGGATATGGCGCCCCACATTCTACCCAGGATGGGTAAGCTAGGCATCCTGGGAGTTTGTTTTCCGGTACGTTATGGCGGTCAGGGGATGGATTTTATCTCGCTGGGGCTGGTTTGTGAGGAGCTAGAGGCGGTAGACACCACACTGCGGGTAGTTATGTCGGTCCATACTGGATTGGCCGGATTGACCATTCTGCAGTGGGGAACAAACGAGCAGAAAAAACGCTTCTTGGAGCCGTTAGCCCACGGCGACTTGATCGGGTGCGGCGCGTTTACCGAGCCAGGAGCAGGCTCAGATATTGCCGCGATTCAGGCGACGGGTAAACGGGATGGTGACCAGTACATCCTAAACGGTGAGAAAATGTGGATCTCACTGGCAACTAAGGCGGATATCGCCATAGTGACAGTGCGGACGATACCAGATGCCGCCAAATCGAGCCGGAGCCTTTCAACATTCGTGGTCGATTTACACAGTCCGGGGGTCACAACAGGTGACATCCATGGGAAATTAGGGGTGCGGGCCGGTTCTACCGGGTGGATATCACTCCAAGATGTGCGTGTTCCGGTCGAGAACAGGATTGGCGAGGAGGGCGAAGGGTTTAAAGTTACAATGTCGGCTTTGGACAGTGGGCGCTATACTGTGGCTGCCGGCGCAACGGGATTGATTCGTGCCTCGCTTAAGGCCAGCGTCGATTATGCAAATGAACGCCGTGCTTTTGGTGAGCCGATTGCAAAGCACCAACTGATTCAGGTGAAGATCGCCCGCATGGCTCAGGATTATGAAATTGCTCGTTTACTTTACCTGAAGGCTGGTTGGTTGAAGAACCAAGGTGTGCGAAACACACGGGAAACTTCTATGGCCAAGCAGTTTGCTACCGCGGCATCCTTCACCGCGGCTTCTGAGGCGATCCAGGTTCATGGCGCTTACGGTTACAGTGATGAGTACGATGTGGAG
Organism: Anaerolineae bacterium; assembly: GCA_030605795.1. Taxonomy (GTDB): domain Bacteria; phylum Chloroflexota; class Anaerolineae; order Anaerolineales; family E44-bin32; genus DUEZ01. The sequence continues at coordinate 5,040 of JAUWHR010000062.1, forward strand.
CGCTTCATGCGGAACGCTAGAGGAGCCCTTATTTATGAGGGCAGTAATGAAATTCAGATTTTAATTCAAGCAGATTATGCCCTCGGACATCGACGCGATAAGCCATTGCGCTGCGAGATGCCCGTTTACGACCCTATCGACTGGCAGGAGGCGTGAGCCTTTTCAGGCTGGACGTCAAACTGCACAATACAAAGTACGCTATACCATAGGTGAGGGAAGGAGGATATCTTGAACATCGTTGTCTGTGTTAAGCAAACGCCGGATACGGCAGCCACGGTTAGCGTTGAAGACGGCGTAGTTTCGTGGGGGGATTCGCCACTGGTGCTTAATCCGTGGGATGAATATGCTGTTGAAGAGGCGCTGCGTATCAGGGAGGCTCACTCTGGCCAGGTGACAGCGCTCAGCCTGGGACCGGAAGCTGCCATGGAGGCGTTAAAGCTGGCTTTAGCCATGGGTTGCGAACAAGCTATCCTGATCAATGATCCTGCGTTGGAGGACGCAGATCCGCTGGTGGTCTCCAAGGTTCTTGCAGCAGCCATCAACAAGATCGGCGAGGTTGATTTGGTCCTCTTCGGTCGGGGATCGGTGGACAATGACACGGGAATCACTGGTCCCCAAGTCGCCCGTAGGCTCAATTGGCCGGTTCTCAGCCTTGTGGCTGACATTACCTCACTTGATCCGGAGGGCAGGACTATCGCTGTCGAGCGTATGCTTGACGAGGGCCGCCAGCTAGTTCGCGGCCCCCTACCGGCGGTGGTCAGCGTAGTGAAGGGGATAAACGAACCCCGCTATCCATCTTTCATGGGTATCCGCAAGGCCTCTCGGTCTGAGATTCCGATTTGGTCAACAGCTGATATCGGGTTAGATGAGGTCCCAACACCAGCGATGACCTGGCCAGAAATATTCGCACCGACGAAAGTTGAGACAGAGTGTGAGATGATTGAAGGCGAGACGCCGGAGGAAGTCGCCGCTAGGTTGGCTGACCGGCTGATCGAGGAGAAGGTGATCTGATGGCCAATAAAATCTTTGTATACATAGATCACTTTGGCGGTCAGGTTCTACCAGCCTCATGGGAGGCTGTTGGGGTGGCGCGATCGTTAGCTGACCAGTTGAGCAGTGGTGTAACCGCGGTCGTCCTGGGCCATGAGGTGGAAGGGATTGCCAACCAGTCTATTGAATATGGAGCCGACCAAGTGCTACTGGGGGATGATCCTGAGTTGAAGGATTACCGGCCGGAGCTATTCGCGGGAACGCTCTCACACTTGGCAGCCGAGGCTCAAGTGCTCATCCTTCCGACCACAAGCAGGACGCGCGAGTTGGCGGGTATGGTGGCTGTCGATCTTGAGACTGGCATGGCGCCAGACGTGATCTCCTTTGAGATTGACGGCGATGCCGTACTTGCCACACGACCGATTTATGCCGGCAAGCTGCTGACGAAAGTAGTTTGCCGCGAAAAGCGCCCGCAGATCATCACCCTTCAAACCAGGGCTTTCCCTAAACCTGAGCCTGAGTCTGATCGAAGTGGGGAGGTTGTTCGGGTCGAGGTCGTCATCGGCGAGATCGTCACCGAGGTGACCGGCTATAAACCGTCTGAGGCTGGTGTCAGTCTTGCCGATGCCGCGATCATCGTTTCGGGAGGGCGCGGTGTCTCCAACAACCCCAAGCTCACCCCACCGAATGAGATCACTGACGAGAAAGAGCAGGAAATTTGGCGATCTCAGCAGGGCTTCGCCCTTGTTCGCGATCTTGCTGAAACGCTCGGCGCGGCTATGGGAGCTAGCCGAGCAGCAGTCGATGCTGGCTACATCCCCTACGCACACCAGGTTGGTCAGACAGGTAAGGTGGTTTCACCAGACCTTTACGTTGCCTGCGGAATCTCGGGCGCCATTCAGCACTTGGCTGGAATGCGAACATCAAAGATGATCGTGGCAATCAATAGGGACTCAGAAGCTCCGATCTTCAAGTTGGCCCGTTTCGGTGTTGCTGGCGATTTATTTGACATTGTACCGGCGCTTACCCAGGCCCTTAAGGAGCGTTTGGGGAAATAAAGGAGGGGCTGATTTCACTGGTGAAGAAATAAATAGCTCTGTCTTTGGCACTGAATGCTGCGCGACGGGGAGGATCGGGGAAGTAAATCAGTAATAGATCGTCCAGCGCGCAGCGTTTCCTTTCATATATGTTGGACGGAATACATTCCGCCTATGGTAAGCTCGAGTCGATGGATAGGCATCGATATGCACTGGTCCACCTGGCTGACCAGGTGACCGGCACTTTTAAAGTGCCGGTCACCTTAGGTCACTTTAGGTCACCTGGTAGCCGATCAGGTGTAAGGAGGGCAAGATGCCACATCGCGCAACTCAGTTTGCAGCCGGTCATTATTACCACATCTACAACCGAGGCGCGGGAAGACAACCGATCTTCAAGGAAGAGGAAAATTACCTATTCTTGCTGAGGATGGTGAAGAAATATGTTGACCAGCTCCACATAGCTGTGATTGCCTATTGCTTTATGCCCAATCACTACCACTTCTTATTGCGACAGGATGGTGAGGAACCCGCTGGTTTGTTGATCCAGCGTATCTTCAATAGTTACACCAAAGCCTTCAACAAGCGCTATCATCATACCGGTACGCTATTTGAAGGGCGTTATCAATCTATCCGGGTGGATAAGACGGGGTATCTATTTCATTTGTGTCGTTACATCCATGCGAATCCAGTGAAAGCTGGGATTGTGTCGCATCTGGAAGAGTGGTCGTTTTCCAACTATCCAGAGTGGATTGAGACCCGCGACAGTATGCTAGTTGACCGCGAATTTATCGAGGAGAATTTCCCGCAGAGGACTCGCTATCGCCAGTTTGTTATGGATTACCTGAATGGCCTTGATGAGCTACCCGAAGGAATCGAGCCGTATCTATTAGATAACAGGTGACCGGCACTTTTAAAGTGCCGGTCACCTTAGCACTTCCAAAGTGCCGGTCACCTTAGAAGTGCCGGTAAACTTAGTTTAGTTTTTTTAACTTACTCTACGCGCGAAAGACAGGTCGCTGACTATATGGTGAAGAATGGCTGCATCCCACGAGGAAACGATGAAGTACTGGTGGGAAAGACTTAGTACTTAGGCACATTGGCGCCAAGGTATATTGACCTCAATTGGAATGTCATCCTTAGTGGCATGAAGCCTCGGACCTTTTATAGCGAAGTGCACGCCATGGATCAAAAGGAGGTGCTTAATGAACATTGCTGTTATAAGCGACACGCACGATAACATATGGAAGCTGGAGGAGGCTATGCCTTACCTTCGTGCTGCTGACGTCGTAGTCCATTGTGGTGATCTATGCTCGCCGTTTGTTATTCATCAGTTGGGCGAAGGGGTTGGGGATACACCGGTGCACATTGTATGGGGCAACAATGACGGTGACACATTCCTGCTCTCAAAGGTCGCTCAGGCTTTTAATCAGGTGGCTTTATATGGTCCATTCGCTAAACTAGAGCTTGATGGGCTGCGGGTGGCGCTGAATCATTATCCGGATATCGCCCGTGGCTTGTCGCTATCGAGGGAGTATGATCTGGTCTGTTATGGGCATGATCACATCGCACATGAGGAGATCGTTGGTGACTGCCTGCTACTTAACCCAGGTGAATTGATGGGGCTGAAAGGGTGTAGCACTTTAGCTCTCTTGGACTCAGCCAGCCGAGAGGTGACCTGGGTAAATCTGTAAGATGGAGGAGTAGTAACGCCCTGGTATGCAACCAGGGCTTTTAGTACCCCTGCGGCGACTCGAACGCCGGCATCTGCCTCCGGAGGGCAGCGCTCTATCCACTGAGCTACAGGGGCGTGACGATAAAATTTTAGCTTAAGTTCCTCTTTACTTCAAGCACCGGCATTTGAGATTTCCTGAATATCAATCTCACTCGCATTCGGTCTTCATTCGACCACTTCTCGTTAGTCAAGTAGTCAGCAGGGTTTTAAGAGAAGCAACTTCTTTCTTCCCTTATTCGAGGGTCGAAGGAATTAGTCATTATCAGATTGACACCCAGATCATGAATCCCGCTTGACCTTCGAGCTTCGGGTGTGCTATAGTAAAACTACCGACCGGTCGGTAGGGAGCGGAAATGCAGAAGTCCGACATCCTCCAGGCGGCGGCCCAGATCTTCCGCCGGAAGGGGTACCACGCCGCCTCGATGCAGGACATAGCTGACGCTGTCCATCTCCAAAAAGCAAGCCTCTATCACCACGTTACAGGTAAGCAGGATATCCTGCTTGCCATTCTTGATAAAGCCCTTGATCTCCTGATTGATGATCTACAGCATGTGGTCGATTCTGATCTCACGCCCGAGGAAAAAATCCGTCGGGCGATGCAGATTTATATCGAAAGACTCACCGAGGATACAAGTCTGGCTGCCGTCTTGTTGCTCGAATACCGCAGTTTGGAACCGGATTTACGCGTCCGGCATATCGAACGCCGCGATCGTTATGACCATCTCTGGCGTGGTTTGATCCGGGAAGGTGTGGAAGCTAAATTGTTTCGCCCGGTGGACGAAGCAGTAGCCACCTTCGCCCTGTTGGGCGTTCAGAATTGGATGATCACTTGGTTCCGACAAGACGGCCGTTTTACCGCTCGCCAATTGGCAGATCAATTTTGCGATTTATTCATCAATGGGTTATGTGTACGCGAAGAGGCTGACTCTCCATGACCTCTGTCGTTGAAGCATTCCGCTCGAGCGGTGATGCGCGAATCTATCGTATTCCCCTCAACCTGTTCCCTATTTTATCTGGCTATGTCCATCTGGTGTTTGCCGACGATGTGATCGCGCTAATCGACGTCGGTTCTGGCTTTGGTGACGCTAACGATCAGCTTGAGGCAGGTATGGCGGAGGTGCGGTCAGAATACGGGGAAAAGGCTAACTGGGAGGATCTGACGCACGTTTTAATCACTCACGGCCACATCGACCACTTTGGTGGTCTACACTATGTCCGAGAGAGAACTCAAGCTAAAGTCGGTATCCATGATCTTGATTTGCGAGTACTGGCAAATTATGAGGAGCGTCTGAAGGTTGTAGAGTATCGTCTACGAACATTCCTAGTAGAAGCGGGGGTGGATGCCGTTGAGGGTCAAGGTATCATGAACTTGTACTTGCTTAATAAGCATCTATTTTCATCACTGTCGCCAGATTTCACTTATGAGGCTGTAGGGATGCGAGTAGGTCCACTGCGCATGGTCCACGTGCCTGGCCATTGTCCGGGTCAGGTGGTGATCCAACTGGAAGACGTGTTGTTTTCAGCCGATCATATCTTAGCGGAAACCAGTCCCCATCAAGCACCAGAGCGCCTGAGTTTGAACACCGGTCTGGGCCATTACCTGGAATCGCTCAAGCGTCTGCGGCCGTTGGCGGGCACCATTCGTCTCACCCTCGGCGGTCATGAGGGACCGATCGAGGATCTTGCAGGTAGAATTTCAGAAATCGAACAACTCCACCAGGAACGTCTCGAACAGGTCTTGAATCTCCTCGACGAACCGAAGACGATCGCTGAGATCTCTCAATCACTATTCCCAGATGTGGATGGTTATCACAAGTTGCTGGCTATAGAGGAAGCCGGCGCTCATATGGAGTACCTTGTTCTGCGGGGATATTTAAAAATCGATAACCTGGACCAACTGGATTTCGATACCCCTGCACCTGTGCGTTACAGTCGCTTAGAAGGAGCAGATCGATTACGGTCCGCCTTTAATGCTGAGACGCCCGGAGGGGTTTTGGCGCTGGACGGGGTTTCAGCGTCTATTTGACATCGCCCGTTATTGTAAAGGGGAGGAGGGATCGCCTCTCCGAAGGAGTGACCCATGTACTCATTTGAACCCGATGAAGAGCAACGCATGCTCATCGAGGCGGTGGAGCGCTATGCGACCAACGACCTGCGAACGGCAGCTCACGATGCCGATGAAGCGGGGGAGCTGCCAGTTGAATTGATCGAGAAGGGTTGGGGGTTGGGTGTGCTCCAGGCAAGTATCCCGGAAGCTTATGGCGGCTTCGGCGACCGATCGGCCGTCACAGGTGTGTTGGCAGCTGAAGCCATGGGATGGGGAGATCTAGCGTCCGCCCTGGCGGTCATGCTCCCAGCCACATACGCCATGCCGGTCCTTCTCGGCGGGACGGAAGAGCAGAAAACCCGGTGGCTGCCTCCGGTAATTGAAGCTGAGTGGAAACCATACGTAGCAGCTTTCATCGAGCCGTCATTCGATTTCTACGCTGGTGATATGCGGACGACAGCCAAGAAGAATGGGGACGTGTACCTGCTCAACGGTGAAAAGGCTTATGTACCTTTTGCCGAGACAGCAGAAGCTTTCCTCATCTACGCTGTGGTGGACGGTCAAACGCAGGCTTTCATCGTCCCGGCAGGTGCGGAGGGTTTAACTATAGGTGAACGCGAGAAGCTGATGGGGATTGGAGCGCTTCCTACCTATCAAGTAAAAATGGATGATCTGCTTGTCCCACTTGAGTCCAAACTCGGCGGCGAGCAGGGCTTCGACTTTAGTCCCGTTCTCGCCAGCACGCAGGTGGCGATAGCTGCACTGGCGGTTGGGGTAAGTAAGGCAGCCCTGGATTACGCGCTCCCCTACGCCAAAGAGCGCGAGGTTTGGGGGGTTCCTATCGCACAGAAGCAAGCAATCGCCTTTATGCTGGCCGAGATGGCGACCGAGGTCGAAGCCATTCGTTTGCTGGTCTGGGAGGCGGCATGGATGCTGGATGTTGGCAAGGAAGCTTCGAAGGAAGCCTACATGGCGCTCAATGGCGCTTCCGATATGGCGATGACAGTCACCGATCAGGCGGTTCAAGTCCTGGGCGGTCATGGCTACATCCGCGAGCATCCAGTTGAACTGTGGATGCGCAATGGGCGTGGTATTTCTACATTCGCCGGGTTGGCGATGGTATAGCGCGCATAGTGATGGGGAAGGGAGAGGCAGAAATGATCAGCTTTGAAATGCCTGAATCGATCCGCAAGACGGCCGTCCTGATGGAGACGATAGCCGACAATATGATGCGGCCTGTGGCCCGCTATTTTGATGAGCATGAGCACGAGATTCCCTGGGACTACATCAATTTTATGCACGAGGCGATGAAGCAGATGGGTGTTGGCTCGATTACACCGAAGGAGGGCAAGAAGAAGAGGAAGGGCCCTCGGTTGGGCTTCCAGCGACAAGCCTTCATGCTCGAAATGCTCTCCTGGGGGGATTCTGGTCTGTTCCTATGCACGCCTGGCGGCGGTTTGGGGTCGGCCACGGTACTAGCAGCCGGGACGCCGGAGCAGAAGGAACGTTTCCTGTCGTGTCATACCGGGGACAAACCAACATTCGACGCCATGGCGCTTACCGAACCACATGCCGGCTCGGCGATGCCAGCTGAAGTCCGCACCACCGCGGTGCGAGATGGCGACGAATGGGTGCTCAACGGCGAGAAGATCTTTGTCACTGCCGGCCATAAAGCATTGGTCGACAGCGATGGCTTCGTCGTCATTTGGGCGACGATCGACCCTGCGGCTGGACGCGCTGGCGTACGGCCATTCGTGGTTGAAGCCGGGACTCCTGGGTGTACGGTCACTAAACTGGAGCATAAGCTTGGCATTCGGGCCAGCGACACCGTGTCCATTGTCTTGCAAGACTGTCGAGTTCCCTTCGAGAACTTGATGGGCAGCCCAGAGGTGAAGAAGAAAAAGACCAAGGGCTTCAAGGGCGCCATGGCGACCTTTGACGCCACCCGGCCCCTCATAGCAGCGATGGCGGTCGGTGTTGCCCGGGCTGCATTGGAGTCTGTTAAACAAATGCTCGAGGAACATGAAATCGGTATTAGGTACGGCCTGCCTCGCAGTAGGTTGACCAACATCGAGCGAGAGATCATTGACATGGAAACCATGTTGCGATCGACCTGGCTCTTGACGATAAAGGCGATGTGGCTGGCAGACGAACGCAAACCGAATACGATTGAAGCCTCCATGTGTAAGGTCCGGGCCGGCGATTTAGTGGTCAAGGTCACCCAGCGTGCGGTCGAGATCATGGGTCCGCTCGGGTACTCACGTGAGTATTTGCTGGAGAAGTGGTTTCGTGACGCCAAGATTAATGATCTCTATGAGGGCACTGGCCAGATCAACCGGCTCATCGTTGCCCGGCGCATCCTGGATTACTCGAGGCACGAATTGAGCTAAACGTTTCGATTGTTGTACATGGCAATGCTGTGGTTGGAACGCCAATCAGAACAGTCTGAATGGCCTGTATATTGAACCTTCAAAGAGGAGAGGATCTTATGGGTTATCAAATTCGAAAGGCAGCCGTTATCGGTTCGGGGACGATGGGTGGCGGCATTGCAGCACTTCTGGCGGGTGTGGGTATTCCCACGCTGCTGTTGGACATCGTCCCCTCTAAGCTCACCCCAACCGAAGAGAGCGCTGGCCTCACATTGGAGGACAAAGAAGTCCGTAACCGGATCGTGCAGAATGGTTGGAAGTCGGTGATTAAGAGCCGTCCACCGGCGATCATGAGCGAGGCTTCGAAGCACTTTATCACGCTAGGTAACCTTGAGGACGATTTTGACAAATTAGCTGAGGTGGATTGGATTATCGAGGTTATTGTTGAGAACCTGGAGATCAAGCAGGGTTTCTTTGAACGTATCGAAGGCGTCCGTAGCGAAAACTGCATTGTCTCCTCTAACACCTCCGGTCTACCCATCAACGCTATCGCTGAGGGTCGAAGTGAGGCCTTTCAACAGCACTTCCTTGGCACACATTTCTTCAACCCGCCTCGATGGCTGAAACTGTTAGAGATCATCCCGCATGAGAAAACCTTGCCTGAGGTGATGGAATTCATGATCCGGTTTGGCGAGGAAACGCTGGGGAAGGGCGTTGTGGTTTGCAAGGATACCCCCAATTTTATCGCCAATCGCTACCTCAGCCTTACCAATAGCTATACGATCGCATATGCGCTGGATCATGGATACAGTGTCGAAGAGGTGGATAGTATTACCGGTGTGTTACTCGGTCATCCCAAGACTGCTACCTTCCGCCTATTAGATTTGATCGGCATCGACGTTTCAGCCCACGTCAGCACTAACCTTTATGACTTGATTCCGCACGACGAATCACGCGAGATCCTCAGACACGAAGCCTCCACTAAGTTATTCACGACCATGCTGGAGAACAATTGGCTGGGTAATAAAACCAAGATCGGTTTTTCAAAACGGGTCACCAACGAGGAAGGCAAGCGTGAGTTCTGGCCGTTGAATCTGCAGTCGATTGAACATGAGCCACCGAAGAAGCCCCGCTTTGAGATCTTCAGCGAAGGTAGGAAGATCAAAGACCTGGGCGAAAGGTTCAGCTGGATCGTTTCGCAGGTGGACGATCCAGAAGCCTCGGAAGAGACCCGCAGGTTAGCCAAGTACATATGGGCGACGACTGCCTATACCTTGGGCTATGCAGCCAGGCGTATTCCGGAGATCATCGATGACTTGGTGAGCCTTGACCGGGCGGTTAAATGGGGATTTGTGCATGAGTTAGGTCCTTTTGAAATCTGGGATGGCTTAGGAGTGGAAGAAGCCTTACAGCGCATGGAAGCGGAAGAGATTACCGTCGCGCCATGGGTGAAAGAGATGCTTGAAGCGGGTTGCCCCACTTTCTACCAGTATGAAGACGGTAAAGTTGTGGGCTACTATGATTTGAAGACGAAAGACTACCTGCTGCTCAAACCCGACCCCCGCATCGTGCCGATCGCCACACTAAAGGCGAAGGAGGGAGCGGTCCTCAAGCGCAACGCCTCAGCCAGCCTGATCGATATTGACGATGGCGTAGGCTTGATAGAGTTCCACAGCAAAGCTAATACGCTCGATCAGGACATCTTCGATATTATAGCTTACGCGCTCAATGTGACCGAGGAGGGTCGATTCGACGCTCTGGTGATCGGTAATGAGGGGACACACTTCTCCGCCGGCGCCAACATCTTCGTGATGTGGATGGCAGCTCAGCAGGGCGCCTTCGACCAGATTGATGCGATGGTGCGTGCAATGCAGGCAGGTGTTATGCGCATAAGGTACTTCCCTAAACCGATCGTCGCCGCTCCGTTTGGAATGACGTTGGCTGGCGGGGCCGAAGTTACCATGGCTTGCAGCAAGCGTGTAGCCGCAGCGGAGACGTTCATCGGTTTGGTCGAATTCGGCATCGGCGTTATCCCGGCTGGCGGTGGAACTAAAGAACTGCTTCGTCGTGTGGTCAATCCAGTGATGCGTATCCCCAATGCCGATCCCATTTCGGTATTGCAGAAGGTCTTTGAAACCATTGCCTTGGCTAAGGTCGCAACCGGCGCTCATGAAGCCTTCGAGTTCGGCTTCTTCCAGCCGGGTGACCGGATCATCATGAATAAGGATCATTTGCTGGCGGAAGCCAAACGCAGTGCGCTGGCGATGGTTCAAGAAAGATACAAACCTCCAACGCCAGAGATGATCTACGCGGGAGGGCGAGATATATTGGCAGTGATGCGCACATTTGTATGGAGCATGAGGGAAGCCGGTTGGGCTAGCGAGCACGACGCTATTGTAGCCAATAAGTTGGGCTATGTATTGAGTGGCGGCGAACACTCCGAGCCGACCTGGGTCCCGGAACAATACATCCTGGACTTGGAGCGCCGGGCTTTTGTAGATCTATGTAAAGAGGAGAAGACTCAGGAGCGAATGGCTTACATGCTTGAGCACAATAGGCCATTAAGAAATTAAGAGCTAAGGGATTGGGGATCAGGATAGTGAAGAGCGGGATGTTTAAAAAAAAAGCTTGCTTTGCCTAATCCCTAATCCCCAATCCCTGATCCCTATGTACACAGGAGAAATTAACTATGACAGAAGCCGTGATTGTTGCTGGGGCTCGTACAGCGGTAGGGCGGGCTATTCGAGGGACACTAAAATCGTTCCGGGCTGAGGATATGGCCAAAGCGGCAATAGAGGCGGCCTGGGAAAGGGCGGGTGATCTGGACAAGGCCATGGTGGATGACATCGTCATCGGTTGCGCATTCCCAGAAGGCAGTCAAGGTCTTAATATGGCACGCCCTGTGGCACTGCATGCCGGATTTCCAAACTCAGTTCCGGCAATGACCGTTAATCGTTTTTGCTCCTCAGGCCTGCAGACAATCGCTCAATCCTGCGAACGTATTATCGCCGGTGGAGCTGATATCATCATCGCTGGTGGTGTAGAGAGCATGAGCATGGTGCCGATGACCGGTTTCCGCATCAGCCCTCATCCCGAAATGGCAGTGGATATGCCCGAGGTTTATGTCAGCATGGGTCAAACGGCGGAAAACGTCGTCAAGCAGTACAACATCAGCCGCGAAGACATGGACGAGTTCGCCTACCACAGTCATATGAAAGCAGCCAAAGCCCAGGATGATGGTCTCTTCGATGAGGAGATTGTACCGCTGGAGGTCACCACGGTGACCCGTGAAGGTGAGACCACGGTCACTTTTGATAAGGAAGAGCTCATCCGGCGTAAAACCACTTTAGAAGCGCTGGCTAAATTGCGACCGGCGTTTTCACCTGATGGTCAGGTGACAGCGGGCAATTCCTCACCGCTATCGGATGGCGCGGCGGCGGTTATAGTTATGAGCGACGATAAGGCGACCGAGCTCGGTCTCACTCCGTGGATGCGCTTTGTGGGATATGCAGTGGTCGGTGTTCCTCCCGAAATCATGGGCATTGGCCCGATGAAAGCCGTCCCGAAAGTGCTTGATCGGTATGGATTTAAGCTGAAGGATATAGACTTGATCGAGCTTAATGAGGCGTTCGCTTCGCAAAGCCTGGCTGTAATAAGGAACTTGGAGCTGAACACTGATATTTTAAATGTCAACGGAGGAGCCACTGCCTTGGGGCACCCGTTGGGGTGCACCGGCGCCAAGCTGACAGTCCAGATCATGTACGAGGCCAAGCGCCGCAAGTCTAAATATGTCATGGTCACCATGTGTATCGGCGGTGGTATGGGCGCGGCTGGGATTTTCGAGAACCTGCTGAATTAAGGAGGGTTTTGCCGAAACGCAACATATGAGTTTTATGTACACGATAAAAACAGGGCTTGAGATCAATTGTGTGTATCTGTGCCCTGTTCTCCGCAAATCAACCGTGATAGATTGAATATGAGGACAAGGAGAGTGAAATGTCACCATTAACAGTAGAAACGCTTATGGAACGTATGCCCGGGGCCTTCATCCCAGAAAAAGGAGAAGGTGTAGATGCTAAAATCCAATTCCACCTCGGTGAAGAGGGCGGTGATTGGGTCGTCACCATCCGGGAGGGGACCTGCACTGCCGAACGAGGCGTTACTGAGGAACCTAAGCTCACGATAACCGCCGAGGCGCAGGATTACATCGACATCATCACTGGAAAACTAAACCCCATGACTGCCTTGGCCAACCAGCAGGTTAAATACAAGGGTGATCTGAACCTGGCGATGAAGATGATGAGTATGTTCAAGACGTAAGGGTTCAGCATCACGTTTAGTTCGAGACGCTAATTCAGATGGGAATGGATCGCCGGGTTTTTAATGCCAAACCCGGCTTTCTGATTCGAAATTCAATCTTGAAGCGTGTTCACAATCTACGTGGTTTTGCGCAAAGCGCTAGGGTGACATACGCCCAGGGTAATGTCACTCCGAGCAGCTATGCTGCGAGGAGTCTCCACGCTACTAACTTTAGTCCATAACGATGCTCCGTAGGAGATCCCTCACTCGCGGAGCTCGTTCGGGATGACATACGACCAGGGTAATGTCACTCCGAGCAGCTATGCTGCGAGGAGTCTCCATGCTACTAACTTTAGTCCATGACGATACTCCAGAGGAGATCCCTCACTCGCCGGGGTCGTTCGGGCTGTCATACGACCAGGGTAATGTCACTCCGAGCACCGATGCTGCGAGGAGGTTGTACGGTACAAAATTTACTCCATGACG
>JAUWHR010000031.1 GCA_030605795.1 Anaerolineae bacterium
CAACGTTTTCCCGAGCAGCGCTGCTCCTGAGATATTAATTTGACCTGAACGGCGCTCACGTCTAAAATAACCACGGCGTCATTAATACTCTCCGTAATACTACCCCCAATGGTAGCCGCACGCCTTGCATTTGTATTGATACTGATGTGACTTTTTGCCCAGCACGGGCTTTATGACGAAGTACCAGGCTAGTAAGACAAGGAGCCACGCTCCCGAGGTCAGAATCACCAGAATGATGTGTACGGGCCACAGCAAGAGCCAGGGGGGCGTGCTTTCTTCGCCGGGCGTACTCACTTCGTAGCTCCCGCAGTTGGGGCACTGAAGGTTAGTCATCGGATACCCCTCGGTTGCGTGTCCGACTCCCTGTACCCGATCTCGCGGATGTCATCGTAGCTCCTGAGACATTTGAAGTTTGTAATGCCCAGTTTCTTGGCTAAAATCAGTCGGGCGCCGGCCGGACCCAGTATCGGTAGACATCAAGGACTAAAGAATACCGACGTTCTTTCCCACTTGCTCGAAGATATCCATAACTCTCTCGATCTCTTCAGGCTCATGGCCAGCAGTTACAGTCGTGCGTAAACGCGCTAACCCTTCCGGCACAGCAGGCGAGATCACGGGAAGGACGAATACATCTCTCTCATGTATCCCACGAGTCATCTCAAATGCTTTCTCATCAGTTCCGCATAGCAACGGAACGATCGCGGTCTCAGTTCTCATCGTATCAAACCCCCTACTCTGGAGACCCTTGATAAAGAGATCCGTGTTTTCGCGAAGTTTTTCCACCCTCCAGGGCTCATCACGAATAACGTGAAATGCCTCCATAGCCGCTGCAACCTGAGCTGGCGGCAGCGCCGCGGAAAAGATATAAGCCCGGGACTGATGGCGCAGGTACTTGATCATGTCGGCGCTTCCCGCAATATATCCACCGACGCTGGGGATTGTTTTGCTTAATGTCCCCATCTTAATATCAACCGCTCCCTCTATCCCAAAGTGCTCTTCGATGCCCTTTCCGGTCTCACCCAGCACACCAATCGAATGTGCCTCGTCAATCATCAGCCATGCATCGTGTTTCTTGCAAAGCTCGACCACACTCGGCAAATTGATAATATCCCCATCCATGCTGAATACCGCATCACAGACCACCAACTTGGCGACTTGGGAGGGTGCCTCCCCAAGACGCATATCCAACTCTTCCATGTCATTATGGCGGAAACGGATAAACTTCGCCCCTGCCATTAAACACCCATCAACGATGCTGGCGTGGTTCAATTTGTCACTGAAAACATAGTCATGTCTTCCCACCAAAGTCGATATCGTCGTTAGGTTGGTAACGTAGCCGGAGGAGAACGTTATTGTGTCTTCCATTCCCTCGAACTCCGCGATGGTCTCCTCCATCTCTCGATGAAGTATTAATGTGCCGGCAAGAGTCCTGACGCCATGGGTTCCCGTACCAAAGTCATCAATCGCCTTTCGCGCGGCCGCATTAATCCGTGGATGCCCAATAAGTCCTAGATAACTGTACGAAGCGAACATGCTCATCTCGCGCCCATCAACCAATACCTTTGCACCACCACGTAGTTCATTGATAGGAATGTTGTAGTAATAATAACCCGCTTGCTGAGCGCCATTGACGCGCTCGCACATGGCGTGTATTCGCCATTCTATTGGATCCGTATCTCGATTAGGAACCATGGATTTCCCTTTCACCTTAGGTTTTAAGTCACATTCAGGAATAAAAATCTGATCGGAATCGACGCATACTTTAGACAAAGTTTACACCACATCTTGAAAATTTTTACCTTGACCTCAAACTCCTCGATCACCGTCACGGCCGACCTCCGGCTCGTCTCAACTTTTAGCGTATATCTCTCCCACACTCATGTAATCGATGCAGTAAATGACGCTCCCCATAATATTGTGCTTCAGTCATTACCACGCATCTATAGCTCAGAAGAAAATGATGGAATCCCCTCTCTCTTCATACCAACTCCAGCGATTGACTAGGCGATGCTAATTCCATTTGCCACTAGCTCAAGCCTTAACGCTGCTAGTGATTGATTAATATCATGGATGAACGAGATGAGCGATCCTATCAGACAAACCATACAAGCGATAAATAAAGTCACAATGACCCATGCTGTCTCAATTTGCCATAGTGCTGTAAAGAACAGCGCAATGATCAGGACCGCCGCAACCAGCGCGCTCACAGAAGCCAGTGTAATTGCAAGTCTGATCAATCGGGCGCGCCTCCACAGGATTTGAAGTTGCGCCACTATCTTTGTGTTGCTTGTCTCGGTCGTGGTCGAAAGACTGCCAACCAACATCCTCGGTCTATCAATGGCTCGACCAAGCTGATTCGTCATTGTAAGAAGCAGAAGGCCAACACCTGAAATTAGGGTCACAGGACGGATGGCTGTCTGCAGAATTGGAATGAGTTGCGTAACTGATGCAACCTGCATAGAGCCTCCTTGTTACTTGACCTAGAGGCACGTTTTGGCTTACCCGTCACGTAATGGTCATAACAATCGATCATCCATTGCTTTCAGCCTATCTATCTAAGAGCTTACTTAGGTCTTCTAAGTTTAGATCTGTATTTTTCTTTGGCTGTTATGTTTCATGGTTTTGATAATATTATGAATATCCTTGAAAGATATACACCATTTCCCCAACAAAAATATGACAAATGATTGCATCTTTGCGAATCAATTCTTCATCACAAATACATTTCTTCCAGTCTTCTGAAGTCAAATCGGGCTCCAGTTCTCGCCCGCAGGAACGGCAAACTATCGCTTCATCTTGGATTTCTTCACGGTAAGTCCCCCAAGGGGATTAATAACCTCAGTCTATAATCACCCCATTGAAAGTTCAATCAAGAAAAAGTCCCCCAACCGGAGGGGGTGATTGCTCTGCAATAAGTAAGTGCAACCGGGGGTGGGCGGGATCCACCGCAAGGGTTCGTTATAGCCCTCTTATAAATCTAGTACTTATAAAGTCCTAAAACGCTCCTGGGGCTTCATGGAGCGCTCTGGCGCGCGTCTACTTCCAGTTTCCGACGAAAACTCAACCGTTTCCCAAGCAGCGCCACTCCTGAGACATTAATTTGACCTGAACGGCGCTCGCGTTTATAATAACCCCATCGCCAATCGACGCCAGTTGATTGGTGGCAAACCCCCGGCTTGTCCCCCTCAAGTCGGGGGCGATTTCTTTACGTGGCGAATGTCAACCTTATCGTGAAAGTAGCTAGGCGGGTTGCTTGTTCATAGCAGGGTGAAAACTAGAAAGCAGTATGAATAAGGTTGAGAATACGCCTAAGACAATGGACGATGTACTAACAATCCGTCCAAACCCTATTGTACGTGAAGTTGGTGGCAGGAGGATTTGAGGATCTTGGAGCTTGGTTGTAGTAGCATACCATGTCCAATAAACCGTCTTCAAACCACTAGCATTAAAGCAATTAGCAGGCTAAATCGCTCGAAAATGGTACATTTTTAGCGGCAAACTCTGACACCGAAGTGCGCAATTTCCAGTTGCAACATTGTGAACAAGCCTGAGCAACCCGAGTCAGCCAGAGGAGGTGATTTTTATCCCCTAAACCGAGATCGACTTATCGCAAGTATTAGTGTCGGCGCACTCCCGGCCCCAGAATGGCAATTCAATATACCAGCGATATCACTATCACTTTGAGCTGGGCCACGGGGCGCCTACCAGATGCCTAAAGCACATTGGGTAGGATCATGACCGACCACGGATCATGGAGACAAGGAGCCAGGCGCCGAACGCGACCGCCGCAACAAAGCCCAGAATGACCAGACCCTGTACGAAACCCCCACCGCCAATCGCTGGCACAAGCATAGCCAGACCAATGATGAGCGCGGCGGTCAGGATACTAAGCGCCAGACGGTTCATGATCCGGTCTAAGCGGGTGAGGGTTTCATCGGATCCCCGGAAGTTGAGTGACAGAGGTAATTCTCCTTTCTCCAGACTTTGGAGCAAACGAGCCCCGCTCCGTGGTGCCATGCTAAACAACTGCCCCCAGGCGTCAAGGTCGGCCAGTAGTGATGGCCCCCAAACCCCTGGCGTCCAAAACTCACGCATCAGGCGCCGCATAATGGGTTCGGAGACGGCGAAAATGTCGAAATCAGGATCGAGTTGCAATCCGACGCCTTCCATCATTGCCAATGTCTTGCCCAGCAGCCATAAATCGCTCGGCAAGCGCAGGTGGTGCCGGAAGGCGAGGGGCATGATCTCCTCGATCACTTCTCGGGCGCGGATCTCCTTCAATGGGAGATCCCGATACTTGGCAAGCAGGCGACCAACATCTCGTGCCAGCGCGTCGCGGTCAACCGTCGCCTGAGCAGCTTCCATTCGGATCAACTGTTCGACAATCCGCTCGTTTTGTAGCCGAACTGAGGCGATGTAGAGTCTTATCAGGTTTAAGCGATCTCGCCGGCTGAGGTGACCGACCATCCCAAAGTCCATCGCGCCAATGATCTCGCCGGGCATCACGACGAAGTTTCCCGGGTGCGGGTCAGCGTGAAAAAAACCGTCCTCCAGTACTTCTTTGACGATGATCCGCGCGCTATGCAGTGCCACGCGGTGGCGATCGAACCCGCCCGCATCCAGAGCAACGATGTCATCGATCTTGATCCCGTCAATACGTTCCAACACTAACACCCTGCGGGTGGTGTACTCCCAATGAACACGAGGAATGTACAAGTGCGTCTCGTTGGTGAAGTTGGCCCGAAATCGGTCGGCATTGCGACCCTCACGGCGGTAATCCAGCTCGTTCCGCAGCGTGAAGGCGAAATCCTCCACAATCCCGATGGTGTCGTACACCTGACCTAAGGGGGTCCGTTGGGCTACCGCAGCTAGATCTGACAAGATCTCTAAATCTTTTTGGATGACATCGGTGATGCCAGGACGCTGTACCTTGACTATCACGTCCTCACCTCCGGGGAGGCGGGCCGCGTGCACCTGGGCTAGTGATGCGGCAGCCATAGGTTCCGGGTCTAGCCCGACGAAGACACGCTCCGGCTCGAATCCCAGCTCCTGCAAGAGAGTTGCCCGGACGCTCTCCCACGGCGCAGGAGGTACTGAATCTTGCAGCTTTGTCAATTCGGCGATATACGCCGGCGGAAGTAGGTCCGGGCGGGTGGAGAGGATCTGTCCCAGCTTAACGAATGTCGGGCCGAGCTCCTCAAGTGACAGCCGGAAATGTTTGGCCAGATCCTCCGGGAACGAAGGAGGTCTTTCGGCTTGGCGCCGCAAACGAGGATGCAATAAGCCCCTATCCAGCCCCAGGTGATCGATAGCGAATCCAAATCCATGTTTGATGAACACGCCGACGATCTGGCGATAGCGGCCTAGGTGGCGGACGATGCGAAAACGGGGAACGGTCATTTGCTGAAGGTGCCTCCTATGAGACGCTGGCTGTTCAGCATCAATGACGTTTCGGGTGGCTCGGCAAGGCGACCTGACGATGTGCGCCAGAGATTGCTAGTTAGCTCTGGTGTAGGAACAGCTGGATTTCAGGCAATGCTGCCTCTGCGGCAATTTCGCCAACGGCGATTAACTCAGCTACCCGACCATATCCCATCAGGAGGTTCACCCCGGATGGAATGTGGGGGCGAATCAGAACATCAGCCGGATGCAGCTGATGTTTCTCCTCCTGGGCTGCCGCCATCAACAGGCCGACGGTCTCATCCAGGATGGCTAGCGTCCGGGTAAGACCTACAGGCAGCCAGCGGTATTCACCGATTCGTCTGCCATATGGCTCATTGGGGCCAGGTCCAACATCAACTGCGATGACGATCTCGGCGCCTAGATGCTGTACCGCGTCGACTGGCAGGTTGTTAAGCAGCCCACCGTCGACAAGCTCCTGACCGTCGACTTCCACTGGCGCCAATAAGCCGGGCACAGCAGTGGTGGCCCGTAGCGCTAGAGCTACTGGACCTTCGAGCAGGACGACCTCACGTCGGGTATTCAGGTCTACCGCTATCAAGGCCAGGGGGCGCTCAAGATCGGCGAACGTGCGTTGTTCGAGATGGCTTTCGAAGTATTGCAACAGCCGTTGCCCGTGCAGTAGGCCTGCATTTGGCAGCCCTGGATCTGCCAGGCGAAGAAGCCGGCGCAGACGCGATGTGGCTTTCGCCTCCTGTTCCAAGTCCGACGGGCTCATGCCAGAAGCATATCCGGCGGCGATTACCCCGCCCATGCTAGTCCCAGCAAGGAAGTCTACCGGGATGCGCTCACGATCCAACACCTTAAGCACGCCGATGTGTGCCAACCCGCGGGCGCCTCCTCCACTGAGGGCTAGCCCCAAGCATGGCCTACGCTGGTGATCCCAGTTTGTCTCTTGTGAATTGTTCACCATATACCTCAATCGCTTGGTAAAGATCTTGCGCCTGGAAGTCGGGCCAGAGCACAAGTGTACTACAAAAGATGGCGCCGACTGCCTGCCAGATCAGGAAATTGCTCAACCGTAGCTCACCGCCGGTCCGAATGATGAGGTCAACATCAGGCAAGTCTGGAGCATAGAGATAACGACCAAAAACAGCCTCGTCCAAGGTCTTCCCGTCCAGCTCCCCCTTCTTGTGGCTGATGAGAACGGCCTTGATTGCGTCAATAATCTCGGCTCGCCCACCGTAATTCAGCGCTAGATATAATGACAGATGTCTGTTGTCCCGTGTATGCCAGGCGGCCTCGTCGAGTGTCTTAAGGAGCGTGGTTGGCAGCCCCTCACGCCTCCCCAGAAGTCGCAGGCGCACGTCGTTTCGCTGCAACTCGGGCAGTTCCCGGCGGGCGTAGTCTTCGACCAACCGCATCAGGAAGGCCACTTCGACAGCAGGCCGGGACCAATTCTCCGTCGAGAAGGTGAACAACGTCAGAGTGGAGACACCAAGTTCAGCGCAAGTCTCTACGGCACGCCTCACGGCCTGCACCCCGGCTTGGTGGCCCGCAGGGCGCGGTAGTCCACGCGACTTGGCCCAGCGACCATTGCCATCCATGATGATCCCGATGTGGCTAGGGATATTCCCTCCCTTTGCGTTCTCAGTCATGGTGCCAAATCTCTCAGAATGCATGCGGCCAGCGCTCTACGACGACAAGGACAATGGCCCCCAGTAACCAGTGTGCCAATATAGATGGGATTTGTGTCCCCTCGGAGAACGCAAGTGAGGTAAATCCCCGGAGCGATAAGAGGATACCCAGAGCTGCCAGCCCTGTAAGCGCGTATGCAACCTGAGGCGGTAGTTGTCTGTACTTGTTCAACCACTGCCTAAACTCTCCCTGGGCAATCCACCAGGATATCGTGAGAAGGACCAATCCCAACAACTGCCATAGATACAATGCCGACATCTGTAACGTCCTGAACCTCCATTTTCAACATTGAGTCAACGTTTGCATGCCTCGTCAGGAGACTGTCAGATACAACCTCCTGGGTTCTCGCGGC
>JAUWHR010000091.1 GCA_030605795.1 Anaerolineae bacterium
CGAGGGGATCTCGAAGGTGGGAGGTATTTTGGATCTGGGTGTGGAGATGGGGTTGATTGAGAAGCGGGGGTCGTACTACTCATATGGGGATCTGAGGTTGGGGCAGGGTAGGGAGAACGCCAAGGGATATTTGAGGGAGAATCTGGAGTTGGTAGATGAACTGGAAGCCGGCATTCGGACTGCAGCTGGCTTGGCATCAGAAGTAGATGATCAGGAGCCTCTCCAGGAAGAGGAAATCGTGGTGAATGATATTGAGAGGGTGTCCGAGGGACCAATGGCTTAATAAATCGATGTATAAGGTTGGAAGTTGCTCTGCTTTTGATCGGTGGTTAACGCCTAGATGAGTCATGAGGGTAATGTTGCCTGTGGCCAAGATCTACATGAGCGTGAAATCCAAAAGCTGCGCAGCAATCCTTCAACCCATGTTGACTGTTCAAAATGACCCATACCATACTTCTTTGGAAATACGAAAAAACCTTATACTGGCTTCCTCTGGAGTCCGGAAGCTTTGCTTCCGGCCGCAAGCAGAGCTTGCGGACTCCATATCAACTCTGGCTATGGAGGTCTTCTTTAGCTACGACTAATATACTTTCTTGATCTCGGTTATATGACGATCCAAACCGGTGGACTCCTTACTGATATCGGGATGAGTTTCATGTTCCCTTTCTAGCACCTTGGCTTTTTTCAATGCAGATTAATGACTTGGGGGATGAAGCAGGATTAGCTATAATCCGGTGCATGTGTTGGAGTGCGCGTATTCATTGGTTGACAGTATTGCTGGTTGGTTTATCTCTGCTGTTCACCGGTTGTGGTTCGGCAGCTGAAGATACACCGACGTTCTCATGGACCCCATTTCCCGAGAGCGCGGTGCCTTCTTCGCCAACCGCGGTAGATCTAGAAAGCAAATCACACACGCCCTCAATTTGTATAAATAATGCCCGTTTCCTGGAAGACCTTACTATCCCAGATGGTAGTGTGGTCGGGCCGGGGGCTACGCTGGACAAACGCTGGTCGGTGCAGAACGGTGGCAGTTGTGATTGGGGACCCGGCTACAATCTGGTTCGATTGGGAGAGGATCAGTTTTCAGGGCCGGATGAGCTCGCGCTATACCCCGCGCGCGCAGGGACGGCAGCGGTCTGGCAGGTTGTCCTGGAGGCGCCAATGGAACCGGGGGATTACTTCAGTCGCTGGCAGGCACGCACACCTAATGGAAGTCTATTTGGGGACGAAGTTTTCCTCCTGATATCGGTCAGGTCACCCACTCCGACACCAAGCCCTGAGCCTTCTCCTACCCCTTGAGGCACTACCTGGATTTGCTTGGACATATTTGGGAACATTGGTCGATAAACAGATAGGGATGCAATACATTGCGCCCCGCGTTTTGCTTATCCTTAGTCCCCTTAAGTTCCCTCCTCCCAGGATGACAGATATTTCTTTTGCTCCTCAGTTAGGACATCAATCTGGATGCCCATCGAGGTCAGCTTTATTCGAGCGATCTCTCGATCGATGGCCTCGGGGATGGTGTAGACGCGGTTCTCCAACATGCCGACATTTTTCAGGATGTACTCCATCGAGAGCGCTTGATTGGCGAAGGACATGTCCATTACACTGGCGGGATGCCCCTCGGCTGCAGCCAAGTTGATCAGCCTGCCTTCAGCAAGCAGGTTGATCCGGCGACCATCGGTTAAGATGTATTGCTCGACGAACGGGCGTGGTTTGCGCTTCTCGGTGGCCATTTCCTCCAGCGCTGGGATGTTAATCTCGACATTGAAGTGCCCGGAGTTAGAGATGATGGCGCCATCCTTCATCACCGCGAAGTGTTGCTGATCGATAACGCTGATGTCGCCGGTAAGAGTGCAGAAGATATCGCCAATTGGTGCGGCTTCGATCATCGGCATCACCCGGAAACCATCCATTATCGCTTCCAGTGCAGCCAATGGTTTAACCTCGGTTACGATCACGTTGGCTCCCATGCCCCGAGCGCGCATCGCTAACCCTCGTCCGCACCAGCCATAACCAGCTACGACAAAGACCTTGCCGGCCAGTAATATGTTCGTCGCTCGTACAATGCCATCAATCGTCGATTGTCCCGTGCCATAGCGGTTATCGAAAAAGTGCTTGGTCATGGCGTCGTTGACCGCGATTATGGGATATGCCAGCGCCCCGGCGGCGGCCATCGCTCTCAGACGG
Source organism: Anaerolineae bacterium (assembly GCA_030605795.1). Classification (GTDB taxonomy): domain Bacteria; phylum Chloroflexota; class Anaerolineae; order Anaerolineales; family E44-bin32; genus DUEZ01. The sequence continues at coordinate 2,191 of JAUWHR010000091.1, forward strand.
GTTATCCCGGTAGTGGTTTCCTCCGTCCCACCCTGAACCTCATTGAGCAACTCACGTCGATCTTTATGCAGTGTGCTCACCAGGTCGGCGCCATCGTCCATCGTGATATGGGGCTTTTTATCAAGAGTGGCGTGAATGTGGCGGTAGTATGTTTGGTTGTCTTCGCCTTTAATCGCGTAAACCGGGATCTCGAAGTGGGTGACCAATGAGGCGGCCACGTCATCTTGTGTGGAAAGAGGGTTCGAAGCGCAAAGGACAGCGTCCGCGCCGCCAATCTGTAAAGTACGCATCAGATTGGCGGTTTCGGCGGTTACGTGTAGACAGGCCGAAACCTTTGCACCCTTGAGAGGTTGCTCTTTGGCAAACCTTTCCCGAACTTGGCGTAGTACCGGCATCTCAAATTCGGCCCATTCAATCCTTCGACGGCCGCCCTCAGCCAATTCCACTTCCCGTATGTCATACTCCAGACTCATTGATTTCTCCATTTCATTAGGGTTTAAGGTCATGGGTTATCGGATTGGTGCCCAGGACAGGTATCAGTCAATATTACCAAGCGTAAGCCTCAGGCGCCTCGCCGCCTGGCCCGGGCCAAATCTCGTCGAGCTTTTCCAGGATATCCTCCTCAAGCTTGATTTCAAGCGAGTGTAGGTTTCCTTGGAGTTGTTCCATCGTGCGTGGACCGATGATCGGTGCGGTGACATCTGGATTGTGGATTAGCCAGGCCAGCGCTACGTCAGCCGGATGCTCGCCGTATTCCTCGCAGAGAGACTCGTAAGCCTCCAATTGCTTGGTGTGTTTCCCGATTGCATCTCGAACATATTCATCAGCCCGGCGGCCTTGCTTGGCTTTCTTCAAGGCGCCCCCTAGCATGCCGCCAGCTAATGGACTCCATGGAATGAGGCCCAGGCCATATTCCCGACAGGCGGGGATTACCTCGAGTTCAATTGTCCGAGCGCTGAGGTTGTACAGGCTTTGCTCAGATACCAATCCCAAAAAGTTGCGTGCTGCAGCAGTGCACTGAGCCTGGGCGATATGCCACCCAGCAAAATTACTACTTCCCAAGTAAAGAAGCTTACCCTCGCGCACGAGTTGTTCCATCGCCTGCCAGATCTCCTCCCAAGGGGTCTGGCGATCGATATGATGCATCTGATAAAGATCGATGTGGTCGGTTTGCAAGCGTCGTAGGCTATCCTCGCAAGCGCGGCGGATATGGTAGGCAGAGAGACGCTGCTCGTTCGGACCCTCTCCCATGCTCCCATACACCTTGGTTGCCAGGACAATCTTATCGCGGCGGCCTCCACCTTGAGCCAGCCAGCGACCGACAATTTGCTCGGTGATCCCTTCCCCAATTTTCCAACCGTAGACGTTAGCCGTATCGAAAAAGTTGATTCCTTCTTCAAGGGCTTGGTCCATGATTGCATAGCTATCTGTCTCGCTGGTGTGAGGGCCAAAGTTCATCGTGCCGAGACAGAGCCGGCTTACCTTCAAACCGGTGCGGCCAAGATTGTTATATTCCATAGTTTATTTCTCCGTAAAGCACTTGTAGATAAACCAATTTTTGGTTAGGCAAGAGTTTGAGTCTTTTCCAACTTCCGATCTATTTTACCCTTCTATGTGCTATGGAGATTGTACTCGATCCCCATGGCAGGTATTTGAGTGCTAAGAACCCGGTCTATTAGAGCCCCTAGGCTTGACTTTCGCCTACGGCGAGACTGAGTTTCCCAGCTCCTTCGTAGTAGTCACAATAGGGTCGGAAACCTAAGCGTCGATAACAGCGCACCGCCGGCTCGTTGTCTATAGCGACGTTGAGCACTATGGTTTGGATATTCTGTTCGAGGAGTGCCTTCACCACGGCGGCGCTGGCTCGCGTTGCCAGCCCTTGTCCCCGTCGGTCAGGTCGGGTGAACACATTGCCTACCGCGGCGACCTTTGCCCATTGAGAGAGGACATGCACACCAGCGATGCATAGCAGCTCAGTGCCTTCGCGGATTCCGAAAAACGGACCGATCGCCAGCTGGCGCTCGTGAAAGGCATCAGGCAAATCAGTGGAGCTTTCAAACAGGCGTCGTATCGCTGGTAGGTCGTCGGGGCCGAGGCTTTCGAGTCCCACATTTGAGATACAAGGGATATCGCTGGGATTGAGTACCATCCGCCACATATGTAGTTCGAATTTTGGTTGAAGCCTATCGGTGAGCATCACCCGACAAGTTCTCTTCAGTGTGTATTGGTAGACTCCACAAGGCACTTGGTTAACCAGCTCTATGAGCTCTTCAGGATCACCGTGAGCAAATAAAACAGGAGGGTCCAATCCTTTATAGATCAGTACGACAGCTTTCTCGCTTGCCAGCCATGTGCTATGTATGGCTTCTGCCGGATCGAGGTCGGCTAGGGCATAGGCGCACCATACACGATCTGACTCTAGGAGTTTGGACAAGCGTTGATCGACCTCAGCCTCACTCACCTCAGTTGATCCAATTCCCCGCGGTCGTCAAAGTGTTGACGGAAGCGGTACACAAATGTTTCCAGGTCGAATCGATGACCCATAGGACTTTCGGCTTCCAGGCAATAAGTAGCAGCCAGGGAGCCCATTTGTCCACACCGCTCCAAGCTCAAACCATGCATATAACCCTTGAGGAAACCACCACGAAAAGCGTCACCAATTCCGGTTGGGTCAATAATCGCTTTTGGTTTAACAGCAGGTATGTGGAACTCGCCGTCGTCAGTGTAGAGGTTGGCGCCATCTTCCCCGCAGGTTATCACCACAAAATCTGCACATGCCCGGATGGCCTCCAGGGAAAGGCCGGTTTTATCTTCGATCAGACCAACTTCGTAGTCGTTAGAGAACAAAGCCTGGCAACCTTCTATCCCCTGGCGAAGATCGTCAGCCTCCAGACGGATAATCTGCTGGCTGGGGTCATACACATATGGGATTCCCAATTGGCGACATTCCTGAGTGTAAGTCACCATGGCTTGTGGATCATTGGGGGAGATCATAGCCAGATCAGGCCGTTCGATCATGTTGGCGAAGGAGAGTTGGGAAGCGTATGCCATGGCTCCGGTGAAGAAGCTGGCAATTTGGGCGTTGGCTTGATCCGTGGTGACAAAGAAGGAAGCCGTAAATTCCCCAGGGATAACCTTAATGGCGGATGTGTCGACGCCATGTTCCTCGAGCCAGACTCGGAATTCCTCGAAGTCATCCCCGACGGTTGCTAACACCTTCGGTCTTTCGCCGAGCAGAGCTAGTGTGTAGGCGATGTTAGCGGCGATTCCACCGCGACGGCGGATGAGTGAATCGACCAGGAAGGATAAGCTGATCCTGTCGAGCCGGTCGGGGAGGATATGATCGCGGAAGTTTCCTGGGAAGGTCATCAGGTAGTCGTAGGCGATGGAGCCGGTCAAGACGATGTTCATGTCCTCTGAGCCTCTTTCACCGCGCGGGAGAGCGATGTAGGGTAAGGTGGGTGAAGTACGCCGATTTCGGTGATAAAAGCGGTTATCAACCTGGAAGGGGTGATATCGAATGCCGGATTGCGCGCCCGGCTTCCGTCCGGGGCGATTGGCTGCCCCTGGCGTTGTAGGTCGAGCACTTCAGCCGGGTCTCGCTCTTCGATTGGGATTGTCTCCCCTGAGGGTAAACTGAGGTCGATCGTCGAGGTTGGGACAGCGCAGTAGAAGGGAACATCATTATCGTTCGACGCTAAAGCGAGCATATAGGTGCCGATCTTGTTGGCCACATCGCCGTTGGACGCTACCCGATCAGCGCCTACCAAGACGGTTGCCACTTGGCCACTGTGCAGGAAATAACCAGCAGCGTTGTCGGTGATGATCTCATAAGAAATGCCGTATTGATCTAGTTCCCAAGCGGTAAGGCGGGCGCCTTGTAGACGTGGTCGGGTCTCATCCACCAGCACGTGTACCCGTTTGCCCTGATCGTGAGCGGTGCGGATGACTCCTAACGCTGTGCCGTAGTCCACCGTGGCCAGGGCGCCGGTGTTGCAGTGGTGTAAGACGGTGGCGCCATCATTGATTAAATCGGCACCATGCTGTCCGATTCGCCGGTTGACTTCTACATCTTCGTCGGCAAGTTTCTGAGCCTCCTCAACTAATCGCCTCCGCATGGTTTGCGGCCCCTTTTCAAGTGAGTCGTGGGCCGTTTGGAGCAACCGATCGAGTGCCCACCCTAGATTAGTCGCGGTGGGTCGCGCATCGCGAAGCAAGGTGGCCGCGGCCTCGAGGTCGTCCCACAAACCCTGGGCGCTACCGGCGGTTGAAAGTTGACCGGCTAATGCTAAACCGAAGGCTGCCGTTGCGCCGATAGCCGGCGCGCCCCGCACCGCCATTTGACGGATGGAGGCGGCGACCTCCTGCGGGTTGTGCAAGTCGATGATCACCAAATCGGCGGGTAGGCGCCGCTGGTCGATTATCCGTACTGCGGGTGTTTTGGAATCCCAGGATATCGTTCGCATGTTTCTGGTAAAAAAGGCGCTCTCATGGGAGAGCGCAGCGGCTTACGCAAATGAGTGTAGCATGGGGAGTGGAAAGGTGCAAGATTGACATGCATTTATACCTGCTTTATGATGACCGCTATGTACCGGGTTCTGTTGCGCCTGTCTTTCCTCTTTCTTACTTTAATGGTTACCCTTCTTGCCTGCAACTTACCTGAAGTAATGGGATTGGGCTCCACTCCGACACCAAGCATCACCCCTACGCCGACGGCCACTCAGACACCCACACCTACCCCAACTCCAACCCCAACCCGTTTGCCTTCTTTAAGACTTCAAACTGCTGAGAGGGCTAATTTCAATGGGGAATGGGACCGAGCACTTGTGGAGTACCAGAAAGTCTTAGAGCAGACGATCAACCTGAATGAGAGAGGGTCGGCACAACTTGGAATAGGTGTCACTTTAATAAGGGTGGGACGTTTCCAGGAAGCCGTCGAAGCGCTCGATCTTTATATCAATTCCTACCCTGACCACGACCGCTTGGGTCAGGGCTTTTTTCATCGTGCTCAGGCTCAGCAGGCGCTTAGGCGGTTCGGGGAGGCAGCTCAAGATTACCAACAATACCTGATCCACCGGTCTAGATTGATCGATGCCTATGTCCAAGAACTTCGTGGCGATGCCCTGAAAGCAGCTGGGGACCACTCCGCCGCAGTAGCCGTCTATAAGGACGCTCTGCAAGCTCCACAACTGAGTGATGGGCTTGGGATTGAGATCAAGATCGCCCGAACCTACGTTTCTATGGGTGATTACGCAATGGCTGTAAGTAAGTACACCGAGATCTATGATCGAACCATCAGCGACTATACCAAAGCTCAGATGGACTATATGAGGGGCCAGGCCTACACAGCCCTTGGCCAGATCGATCAGGCTCATGCGCTTTATCTACACGCGGTGGAGAATTATCATCGCTCAGATTACTCATACCTCGGTCTTGTGGCTCTGGTACAGGCGGGTGTTCAGGTGAATGAACTCGATCGTGGAATGGTAGATTACTTTGCTGAAGAGTATGGTTTCGCACTGGCTGCTTTCAATCGCTATTTAACCACATATCCGGTAGAGCATGATGGTGCGGTTCATTATTACAAAGGCCTCACCTTAAGAGAGTTAGATAGGTATGAAGATGCGGTAAATGAATGGGATTTGTTGATTGATGATCACCCAGGGGACCACTTTTGGGATCAGGGTTGGGAACAGAAAGCCTACACCGAATGGGCCTATCTGGGTCAATATGATCAAGCAGTCCAAACACTGATGGACTTTGTCGCGGCTGTACCCGATCATGATCGAGCATCTGAATTCCTATATGACGCGGCTCGGGCCAGAGAGCGATCGGGACAACTGGAGCAAGCGGCGCAGTTATGGGAGCGGTTAGGGACGGATTACCCCAACTCAGAATGGACCTTCAGGGGGTTATTCTTGTCTGGGATCGCCCGATACCGTTTGAATGACTTTAAAGGTTCGCAAGCAGCACTCAAGAGAGACCTGGAGGTAGCGGTCGAGCCATCTGAGCGAGCTGCAGTTTATCTTTGGATCGGTAAGCTGCATCGGGCTCAAGGGGAAGAAGAAAGTGCTCAAGCAGCTTGGCGTATAGCGATGGACGCTGATCCTAACGGCTACTACGCAATACGAGCGGAGGATTTGCTGGCTGGGCGCGAACCCTTCCGGCCACTCGGTGTTTTCAACTTCGACGTCGACCTGGAGGTTGAGCGTCAGGAAGCTGAAGAGTGGATACGAGCGACGTTTCCTATAACCGGTCCGGAGCCGCTTTCTGAGCTCGATTCCCGATTGGTAAATGACCCGCGTATGGTGCGGGGTGGAGAGTTTTGGCGGCTTGGGCTCTACAATCAAGCGAGATTAGAATTTGAATCACTACGTGATGAATATGAAAACGACGCCGAAACAACTTACCGCCTTATGCACTACTTCCTCGATTTAGGTTTGTATCGGTCAGCGATCATTGCCGCTTGGCAGGTAATCCATCTGGGTGGAATAGACTATGCGACGATCGAAGCAGTCCCAATCTATTTCAATCACATCCGTTTTGCCCCCTACTTTGGTGAGCTTATCCTGCCGCAAGCATTGGATCTAGGTTTGGATGGTCTATTTCTCCTCTCAGTAGCACGACAGGAGAGTCTTTTTGAGAGCTTTGCAATCTCATATGCCGATGCACGTGGATTGATGCAGATCATCCCAAGTACCGGT